>NZ_JAZQNX010000036.1:0-9964 GCF_045627565.1 Lelliottia sp.
GAAGCAAAGAAGACGGTCGAGGGGATTCTTCAGGATACCTGGGAAAGTGCAGACGACTGATTCTATTAAGGTTGTACACAGGGTAGCGCGCATTTTCAAAATACCGTAATTTGCGAATCCCTTTGATGCTGCTGCCGACAATTTCTAATCGCGTCTATATGTCGCTCAGGGAGAAATAGTGTGTAGTGTAGATGCCTTTAATGCAGATGATCAATGGTATGACGTGGTCAGAAGGGCCGATAAAGCAGTTATCTATAGCTTCCCAGCAGAGGGAAGATATCTGGTGTATCGCGTAAATGGATTGGTTTCATTGCGTCCTCTTCTTGAGGATGAAGAAATCTATACCCTCAACGGGTTTATGCAATTTGCTATACACCTCGGCTATCGACTTATCCCACCGTCTGATATTATTCTTTCATAGGCCTGAACAACCTATGCCTGATGCGCCACGGAGAAGACCATGGCGCACGAATTACAACTCATCAAGCACCACACAGGCATTCTGATCCCGGCCACACCCGAGACCAGCGATATCCTGCAATCAAAAATCCGTCTCGGCGACGTTCTTGTTGCTGAGTTCAAACGGGTCCGCAACCCGGCATTTCACAGGCGCTTCTTCGCGCTGCTCAACATTGGTTTTGAATACTGGGAACCAACCGGTGGGGCGATCTCGTCCAACGAGCGCAGGTTGATCACCGGCTACGCCAAATTTCTCACGTCATACGCCGGGAATGAAACGACGTTGATCGATGCCGCTGAACAGTATCTTGGGCAAATCGCAAGCCGGCGTGTCACGAACGGCATTAGTTTGTGCAAATCGTTCGATGCGTACCGGTCCTGGGTGATCGTCGAAGCAGGGCACTTTGATGCCATCCAGCTTCCTGACGGTACGCTCCGAAAACACCCCCGCAGCATCTCATTCGCCAATATGGACGAACTCGAGTTGCAGCAGCTCTATAAAGCCGCGCTCGATGTTCTGTGGCGGTGGATTTTATCCAAGTCCTTCAACAGCCAAAGTGACGCAGAAAATGTCGCCGCGCAGCTGCTTGGCTTCGCGGGGTGATGGGGATGAGGAAAACCTGGTTCCACCACACCGAGTGCAGTACCGAACAGGCAGACGAGCTGGTGGCCACCTACCAACGGCGTGGCGTGAAAGTCCAGCGCAGCCTGAACCCAGATTATGTCACCTGGACCGTCAGTGCTTACCTGCCAACATCAAACTCACTAGCACGACCTGATAACCGCTGGCGTAACCGGATGTGGGGGTGAGAGTGAATACATATCAGATAACTTTACCCTGGCCGCCGAGCAACAACCGGTATTACCGGCACAACCGCGGGCGGACGCACATTAGCGCTGATGGCGTCGCGTACCGCTATGCGGTCGCGAGTCTTATACGTAATGGCCAACTGAATATCCGCACGGCCGCACCACTGAAAATCCGCATTGAATGTCACATGCCCGACCGCCGGCGCCGCGATCTGGATAATCTCCAGAAAGCCGCATTCGACGCTTTGACCAAAGCTGGTTTCTGGCTTGATGACTGCCAGGTTGTGGATTATCGCGTTGTGAAAATGCCGATCGTTAAAGGCGGAAAGTTAGAACTAACCATTACCGAATTGGGGAACGCATGAATCTTGAAAATACACTCAAATATCACTTCGCCAAATCGACGATGATTAGCGACTCTCCTAGGGCTACTGCATCAGATTCATTATCCGGAACGGATATCATGGCTGCCATGGGCATGACGCAGGAACGTGCCGCGATGGGCTACAGTGCTTTTCTTGGGAAGATGGGCATCAGTAGTAACGACAGGGAGAGGGCGATAGAGCTGCTGGTGGAATACGCGCTGACCAAATGCGACAAGATTGCCGCTTTAAGGAAACTGGATGCCGAAATTAAGCCGCTGGTTATTCACCAACTGGCTACTTTTGCCTTCGAGGATTACTCGCGGAGCGCCGCCAGCGTAAAACAATGTGACTGCTGCTCAGGCAAGGGTTTTATCGAGGCCGATGTATTCACTATGAAATCGCACTATACGATGAAGCTCCCACAGTTCGCTAAAGACCTCAAACAATCTCCGAGCGATTTCGAGGTAAAACGCCAGATTCGCGAGACAGTCAAAGTGCTTTGCACAAGTTGTAAGGGGAAGCGGGTCGTGAGTTGCGCATGTAATGACTGCCTGGGGCGCGGCAAAGCAGTTAACAAAAAGCTCACCGAACAACAGGGTTTACCGGTCCTGACTGATTGCAAGCGTTGTAGTGGAAGAGGATACGAGCGTATTCCTTCAACTGAGGCGCATGCGGCTGTTTGCCAGATTACTGATGCTATCACGCTTGATACCTGGAAAAAGTCAGTGAAGCCATTCTACGACCAGTTGATTACGAAATTCGATATCGAAGAGGCATGGGCAGAGGCACAGCTAAAACAGATAACAAAGTAGGGTGTAAATAAATAGTTCTCTATTTTATCGTGAGCTATTTACTTTTCCCGAAACTGTGATAATTTTGCTCTAACGATGGATAAGTGCATTCGTTATAAGCCCTGCGGTTAACACCGTGGGGTTTTTTATGTCTTCGTAAAGAGTTCTTGCTGGCTCTGGCAACCAGAGTTATTTGTATGTCACGTTACTGACTAAGGTGAAAAGACATGCAAAATCAGAAGGATATGACCGAAGAAGCAAAGGCAGTTTATAACGAGTTAAGCACCACACCAGCGACCGCTGGTGAGATTGCGGACAAAATACATCTGAGCCCAGCACGCTGCCAGTTCATACTGACGCAAATGGTGTTGGCAGGGTTATCCCACTACCAGTTCGGATGTTACAGGCGCCTCCAGTGATGGGGGCTTTTTTTGTGGGAATGGGCGGCTGGCGGGTGTTGTAGCACCCGGCCAGCCATTTGCTCATGTAGAAGGTCACAAGCGAACCAAGGCCCACCGCTTTAGCGCTAAAGCAGAGTGAGCCTACCAGAGACCCGCTTACTGATCTATGAAAAATACTGTAAAAATAAACAGTGCTGAATTAATCAACGCTGATTGCCTTCACTATGTTGCTTCACTCCCCGATAACTCCGTCGATCTGATTGTTACCGACCCGCCTTACTTTAAAGTTAAACCGAACGGTTGGGACAATCAGTGGAACGGTGACGCTGATTATCTGCGCTGGCTGGATATGTGCCTGGCGCAGTTCTGGCGAGTACTCAAGCCTGCCGGAAGCATTTACCTGTTTTCTGGCCATAGGCTCGCAGCCGATATCGAAATTATGATGCGCGAGCGGTTCAAAGTGCTTAACCACATCATATGGGCGAAACCATCAGGCAGATGGAATGGGTGCAATAAAGAAAGTCTGCGTGCCTATTTTCCGGCTACCCTCGATGTGTTTGGCGTCGTGACCTTCATTGTTAAGTCTGCAGGCTGAATATGTTTGCGCTCTGCGATGTGAATTCATTTTACGCATCATGCGAGACGGTATTCAGACCTGACCTGAGGGGGCGACCAGTGGTCGTTCTCTCGAATAATGATGGCTGTGTAATTGCAAGATCGGCCGAGGCCAAGACTGCAGGAATTACCATGGGTGATCCCTTCTTCAAGCAAAAGGAATTGTTCCGACGCGCTGGCGTTGTTTGCTTCAGCAGTAACTACGAGCTCTACGCTGACATGTCCAACAGGGTGATGACAACGCTGGAAGAAATGAGCCCCCGCGTCGAAATTTACAGTATTGACGAAGCCTTTTGTGACCTGACCGGTGTACGGAACTGTCGGGACCTGACTGATTTTGGCAAAGAAATTCGCGCGACGGTTCTCAAGCGGACGCATCTTACCGTCGGCGTTGGCATTGCACAGACTAAAACCCTGGCAAAACTTGCAAATCACGCCGCGAAGAAATGGCAGCGGCAGACGGGCGGGGTCGTTGACCTGTCTAACATCGATCGCCAGCGCCGTCTGCTTGCGCTAGTACCTGTCGAGGATGTCTGGGGCGTGGGTCGGCGCATCAGCAAGAAACTCAATGCCATGGGCATAAAAACTGCGCTGGACCTCTCAGAACAGAGCCCCTGGATTATCCGTAAACACTTTAATGTTGTGCTCGAGCGAACGGTACGCGAGCTGCGCGGCGAACCCTGTCTTGATTTGGAAGAGTTTGCACCAGCAAAGCAGGAAATTGTCTGCAGCCGTTCCTTTGGCGAACGGGTTACAGAATACGAACAGATGCGCCAGGCGATATGCTCTTATGCTGCGCGTGGCGCCGAGAAACTTCGAGGCGAGCATCAGTATTGTCGTTTTATTTCCGCGTTCGTTAAGACATCTCCCTTTGCGCTCAATGAACCGTATTACGGTAACAGCTCCTCAGTAAAGCTGCTGACGCCCACGCAGGACAGCCGGGACATTATCAACGGGGCCACCAAATGTCTGGACGCCATCTGGAAGGACGGGCATAGGTATCAAAAAGCAGGCATCATGCTGGGTGACTTCTTCAGCCAGGGCGTGGCCCAGCTCAACTTATTCGACGAAAACGCTCCGCGAGTCGGTAGTGATAAGCTGATGGAAGTGCTTGATCACCTGAACGAGAAAGAAGGAAAGGGAACGCTTTACTTTGCCGGGCAGGGCATACAGCAGCAGTGGCAGATGAAGCGTGAAATGTTATCTCCACGCTACACCACAAGGTTTTCAGACCTTCTTAGGATTCGATGATTTTTTGATTCCTGGGTCCGCTTAGTGCCAGGAGCGGACATTGAAGCCGTAATATCATCTTTGCATGATGTAACAGATGACTGTATGCGTATATTTTTTGTAAGGTAAACAAAACCTGACTAGGAATTTATTAACCTGCAAGGATATTGCCCATGCGAATCCCCACGCTTACAACAGATCGGTTGCTATTGAAACCGTTAGTCGCCGAAGATGCTCAGCAGATCCAGAAACTTTATCCCCGCTGGGAAATAGTCCGTTATATGGTGGCATCGGTCCCCTGGCCTTATCCAGAGAATGGTGCAGAGAATTACGTCAATAACGTTGCTCTGCCTGACATAGCGAAAGGAATTGCATGGTTCTGGACGATCAGAAATCGTGAGATACCAGACAAAGTCATGGGCTTGATCTGCCTTTACGATGAAGAAGATAACAACCGCGGATTCTGGCTCGCACCGGAATATCAGGGTCAAGGCTTTATGCGTGAGGCTAGTATTGCGGCTACAGATTACTGGTTCAATGTGTTGAATAAGCCGGTATTGCGCGCACCTAAAGCAGCCGTTAACAGCCGCTCTCAGCGTATTTCAGTCAGTAGCGGAATGCGGCTTATAAAAACTGTTAAGAAGCAGTATGTCAGCGGTCTTCTGGATTCTGAGCTTTGGGAAATCACCCGCGCAGAGTGGAATGCTCGAAGAGTGCAATGATACTAGTAATACAACGTCCGCTCCTCGCTCATAGCGTACATATCTGAATTCCTTAATTGTGAGTGTTAACATCTGAAAAGCGCAGGATTGACCAAGTTGTACGCTATAAGACACGATTGAAACGACGCTTCTGGTGTGTCGGCAGATTTAATCCAAGAATCGGGCTGAATTGTTAATGGCTGCAATGATACTAAATCCTACCTCAGCTGTAGCGTTTTGTTAGCTAAAAGGAGTAAACATGGAAGTAAGGGTAGAACTGTGTCCGCCAGATGAATGGGAATCCATGGTGAAAATTTTTACCGAAATGGAAGAACACTATTATGGTAAGGGCATCATTCAGGAACCACTGTTGAAGAATTACCTCCGCAATCGACTGTTCAGTCAGCTCTCCGGTACTCTGGTGCTCAGGGCTCGCTACGACGCTCATATCGTTGGGCTGGCGTGTTGCAGTATTCTCTACCCTTCTCCCCGGTACAGTGGCCAGCTGCATATCAAAGAGCTTTATGTCTCCCAGAGTGAGAGAGGTAAAGGCATAGGGGAATCCATAATGCGTTTTATGGCGAAACTCGCTCTTGAACATGAGTGTCGTAGCCTCAGCTGGAATGCCGAGAAATCAAACGCCGGAGCAAACCGTTTTTATCAGTCTTTAGGGGGCACAATAAATGACGGTATTGTGAATTATTATCTTCATGGTGAACTCCTGCGTAAACTAGCTTCCGACAGTTCGGCAGAGCCTAGCGGCTGTACTGGTTAAGCTATCGCACTGATTTGGCTTGCCAGGGAGGCAGAGGAAATCTGCAGAATGTTGATGCCGTGTCCGCTCTGTGCCAGGAGCGGACATTACAATCATCACAGTGAACGAATCATTGGGGGCTGGTTAGTTTAGCTACTTAGTAAAGATAAACTTTTTAAGCTATTCTGAGCCGAATTATCTCGTGTAAGGACTCAGTTGATATGAAGATTATTGAAAGCGGGATTCGTGACGTTGAACAAGGTAAAAATGTAAAAGTTGTCATGCCTGTAAACCTCTATGAATGTGACCTAGGCGATGATGTTTTTGTAGGGCCATTTGTTGAGATACAAAAGGGATGTGTCATAGGCGACAGAACTAAAGTGCAGTCACACACTTTCATCTGTGAGAACGTTACCTTAGGCAAAGACTGCTTTATAGGCCATGGTGTAACCTTTGCTAACGATCTTTTCAAGTGTGGAAGTCCTGATGCTTCTGCAGAAACTTGGATACATATTGTATTAGGCAACGCAGTAATAGTGGGTAGCGGAGCAACAATTTTAACAACGGAAATTTGCAGTGGTGCGGTGATTGGTGCAGGTAGCGTTGTTACAAAGCCAGTGCTGGTAAAGGGTGTGTATGCTGGTAATCCGGCCCAGCTTTTGAGAACGCTTTAAGCATCACCTCTGCAAATTCTTAGCCCAAACTCATATTCTCCTTAGGCTGTTAACGCCCGCTTCTCGCTCTTAGCCAAGTGAGATCAATCTATCGGCAGGTTAGTGCCAGAAACGGACACTGATGACCTTGAACGGTGCTAATCAACAACAACCCAGTCAGGTCTACCCATTCATTTCTCAGAGTAGGAAATGCGGTATCCACTGCCCTCCCTGAAAACGCTGGCAAACCCAGCCTGGCTTAAATGCATGCCGGCAATGATCAGTTTTTCGCTGACAGCTTTTTCCATAATTTTCTTTCTTGTTTCCTCGGCCTGAGCGGGATCGGTGTCGAATAAAATAGAAACCGCCGGCTGCGCTGACTGAATATGAGGATAATGGACAATGTCTCCCCATATTAATAAGCATTTATCATCCGCATTGATGCGAAAACCGGTATGCCCAGGCGTATGGCCCGGTAGCCATACCGGCAGAATGCCTTCTGCTATTTTGTCGCCGTTAAAAAAACGTACCTTCCGGGCATAAGCGTCTAAGGTTTGGCGGACCAGCCAAAAATTAAGTTGCCCGCGCTCATTCTCTATGTTGAGTTTTTCATCATCCTGCCAGTGTTGCGCCTCGAGAGGATGAAGAAGAATTTCAGCGTGTTTAAAAACCGGCTGTTTCTCAGAATCCAGCAGGCCTCCAATATGATCCGGATGACAATGCGTCAATAAAACGGTATCGACGTCGTCAGGGCTGACACCCGCTGCGGCAAGGTTTGCGTTGAGTTGTCCCGCCATGTTGTTCAGCGGGCCTGTGCCAGCGTCAACCAAAATGATCCGACCCAAACCGCGGATAAGGTAACAGTTTATATGGATATCGCCGGGCTCACTGATCCCGGCACGGCATTGAAGAATGTCTGCATCAGCTTTTTCAATGCCTGATAGCAAATCCAGACTGGCTGACATATTGCCGTCACTCAGCGCAGTTATCTGAAAATCGCCAATCTGACGGAACGGAAGGGGATGGCTCATCACTACCTCGAGGTCAGTTGCGGGCGAATAGGTGTTCTGCTGGGGAGCCAAAACAGCGAATACGGGTCATCAGACCCGAGGCCTGTTGAGTGGCAAAATCCAGTTCACGCATAAAGTTCTTCATCACTTCAGGGGTTCGCAATGTTGACAGACGATAAAAGAGCTCGGCATAGACCGGTTGCCCACATCCCGGCTTTACATCGACAAAGATGATATGAACGTTTTTGGGTTCTGCACCGAGGATGTCACAGCAGAGAACGCTGCATTTATGGGTAAAATCACCAAGGTTTTTAAACTTGTCAGAGTGATTTTCAGAAATATAAAAAGTCAGGTTAGGCATGATGTTATGGTTTCCCTTTTTCAGCACTCTGCAACTGCGGCGTCAGTGGCTCGTAGAGATACACACCAGGCATATCTGTAAACAGCGAGGCCATCTCAACAGGCAAGACATATGCAACGCGATAGCCAGGGGATTTATCCAGCCCCACAGCATGCATATCCAGCCCCCGATATCCCCGTTCTGTCTCTAAAAAGACTATTGGCTTTGCGCTCAATAGTAGAATTTCATCGGAAGAGATGGCTGGAGCAAGGCCTTCACCTTCATAAAGGTTACGATGCCAGTCAGTAATGCAGACCTGCCAACGAGAGAAATTACCGCCTCCTTTTAAACGGTAATCCTCACTGCTGAGAATATCCGCATCATTAATCGTATGAATGGCAAGATAAACAGGGCAGCCGGATTTGACGGCGCGAAAGCGTTGAGAGGTAGTGAAGCCAGCAACAGATATCAATGCGGGTAGTTTTTGCTGGCTGTAAAAGGCATTCCATTCAGCCTCGCTTTCAGGAGCGTTATACGAGCATTCCACGGTATAGAACATCAGCCCATCTCTACATGAGTTATAAACGCAAGCAAATACATTGCTCAGTGATTTTTCATCATGCTACAGGCTGGTTATGCCACTTAAAAACGATAATATGTCACGGGTTAGTGATATTAAGTCAATGAAAGCACGTTGTAAGCACTGAGCAAGGAGCGGGTTTTATGCGCAGAAAAATACCCAGTAGTGCGTCCCTGCAGGCTTTTGATGCCGCCGCAAGGCACGGTAATTTTGCCCGGGCCGCAGAGGAGTTATCGTTAACGGAAGGGGCGATTAGTCGTCAGATTGCGCGTCTTGAAGCGTTGCTGAACTGTAAACTGTTTGACCGTATGGGAAGCAGGGTAAAGCTTAACCCTGTCGGCGCGCGCTATGCACATCACGTGCGTGAAACGCTCGATCGGCTCGAAAGAGATACGCAGTACATAATGGGAATGCCAGAGGGCAGTAAGAGTCTGGATATCGCCGTCCTACCGACCTTTTCCAGCCGTTGGCTTATTCCCCGCCTGAGCGGTTTTAACTCTTTGTTCCCGGACATAACGTTAAATATTGCGGCGAGAACGGATCCGTTCATTTTGCCAGGAAGTGGCTTTGACGCAGTCATTCATTTTGAACATTCCGCATGGGCAGGCATGCGTATGCAATTTCTGTTTCAGGAAAATCTGCTGCCTGTCTGCAATCCCGCACTGTTAACAAATAATGACGTCAATCGACAGCTAAACGAACTTCCGCGCATTCATCGTCGACAGAATCCTGATGCATGGCATCACTATGCCCGGGAAAGTGGAATACGCCTCGATAATCCGGCTCAGGGTGTGCGGTACGATCTTCATGAAATGGCCATCGCTGCCGCCATCGCGGGACACGGCGTAGCATTGGTTCCGCGTATGTATGTCGAGAATGAATTGAGTTGCGGCATGCTAGTTTCGCCCTGGCCAGCCTCAGACTGCCTGAGCAAAAAGTTCTGTTTAGTAAAACCGACGGAAACGGGAATCAATGAGGCTGCGCTGGAAAGCTTTGAACGCTGGTTGCTTGCTGATGAAATGAATACGCTTACCAGCCTTAATGTCGAACGATGACGTTAGGTCCACTCATCGCTCACTGCGGACCTTTAACTCGATAGCTTGTCCGCTCCGTGCCAGAAGCGGAAGTTGCTAAATCAGTCTATGTTAATAAACGGGGAACTAGTCAGAACGGCGAAATGATAACCCAAATCACCATTGCGACAGGAAGGATCATTCTGGCGCGCCTGGCGTTAACGCTCAAACATGGCCAGCAG
>NZ_JAZQNX010000037.1:0-86967 GCF_045627565.1 Lelliottia sp.
TGTTAAAGAGCAGTGCAACGCGGCTTTCGCTCACCGTTGCGAGGTCCCGTATAATACGTTTTCCTCATTCAGAGTCAAGCGTTTATTTTCGCTTTTCTCTGCCGGCGTTCATCGCTGAACCCCGCTGACCCGGCGGCTTGTGTTCCGTTGTTCCGTGTCAGTGGAGGCGCATTATAGGGAGTTATTCTGAGGTGACAAGCATAAATTTCAAAAAAGTTTTCGTTCGCTTATTTTTCAAACTTTACGTTTATTAAACCCGCGCATTGGCCGTTAATTGTGCGATATCCCGCGCAAAACTGGCAACCTGCTGCCAGTCGGTATAGACCACTTCTTTACTTGTATCGGTTTCCCCACCCGTCATCTTCATAATTAAACGAATCATAAAACGGTCAAGCCAGCGATAACGAGGGTAACGCAGCGCGCCAGCAAACACGGCGCACAGCGTGGGTTGCCACGGAGAGCTCAGCAGGAACTTGCGCGTATAGCTGTTCGTCTGTGGCGTACGCTTCTCTGCTTTACGCGCTACAAGGTTCACAGAATAGAAAGCGCTCGGCAGCACATTCAGCGTGACAGCATGTTTCTTCACGAAGCGATCAACCGCGGGATGAAAATGTCCGTACCGAATCGACGCGCCGATCACCACACGGTCGTAGTCCTGCCACACAATCTCTTCCGTACGATTCAGATTCACTACGTCGGCATAAACGCCCTGCTCTTTTAATTCAGAGGCCAGATAAGAAGCAATCTCGCGCGTCTGCCCGTCTCGTGTGGAGAATAGTATTAATGTCTTCACCAAATACTTCCTTAATCGCGCCAGAATGTTGGGGTGAACAGCACCAGCAGCGTAAAGACCTCAAGACGCCCAAAAAGCATATTAGCAATCAAGATCCATTTCGCCACCGGATTCATGCTGGCAAAGTTGTCCGCTACGACGCCAAGCCCTGGCCCGAGGTTATTAAGCGTTGCCACGACAGAAGCAAACGCCGAGAAATCATCAACGCCCGTCGCAATAATGGCCAGCATGCTGACGATAAAGACCAGCGCATAAGCAGAGAAGAAACCCCATACCGCTTCGAGGATACGTTCCGGTAACGCGCGGTTACCGAGCTTAATACTGTATACCGCATTCGGATGCACCAGTCGTTTCAGCTCACGATTCCCCTGTTTAAACAGCAGAAGGATACGAATCACCTTCAACCCCCCGCCCGTGGATCCCGCACACCCGCCTATAAAAGCAGAGCATAAAAGCAAGACCGGCAGGAACAGCGGCCAGCGGGAAATACTGTCCGTCGTGAATCCCGCGGTGGTCGCCATCGACACAACCTGGAAGAACGCCTGGTTGACGGTGGTGACGGCCGAACTGTAAACATCGTGGAGCCATAAGACCGATGTACAAATCACCACCAGCGTTAGCTGCACCCCAATAAACATCCTGAATTCCGGGTCGCGCCAGTACACCTTCAAACTACGTCCACTTAATAAAGAGAAGTGAAGACCGTAGTTACAGCCGGAGATCAATAAGAAGACAGCAATAATGGTGTTGATGGTCGGACTGTCGAAATACCCCACGCTGGCGTCGTGCGTGGAGAATCCGCCAATCGCAATCGTCGAGAAGCTGTGTCCAATCGCATCAAACGCAGGCATCCCGGCAAACCACAGGGCCAGCGCGCAGGCAACGGTGAGCAACACATAGATGAACCAGAGGGTTTTGGCCGTCTCGGCGATACGCGGGCGCATCTTATTATCTTTAAGCGGCCCGGGCATTTCCGCGCGGTAGAGCTGCATCCCCCCGACACCCAGAATAGGCAGAATCGCAACGGCTAATACGATGATCCCCATACCGCCGAACCACTGCAGCATCTGACGATAAAAGAGAATCGCATGCGGTAACGAATCTAACCCCACCAGCGTCGTCGCGCCCGTGGTCGTCAACCCGGAAAAAGATTCAAAGAAGGCATCGGTGACCGTCAGATTTGGCTGTTCAGCAAAGATAAACGGCAGCGCCCCTACGCTTCCCAGCACGGTCCAGAACAGAACCACGATCAGGAAGCCTTCACGGGATTTCAATTCGCCCTTTTCACGACGGTTTGGCCACCACAGCATTGAGCCAATCACCAGCGCAGCAAAGAAGGTTTGTGTGAACGCCCGCCCTGCGCCGTCCCGATAGATAAGCGCCACCAGTCCAGGGAGAATCATTGTCCCGGAGAAGAGGATAACCAGCAGTCCAACGATTCGGGTTATGGCACGAAAATGCATCTCTGCCGTTTCCTTTGGTATTCAGAAAGTAAGGTGGGGATTATTCTTCAATCGGCAGCAATTGCAACGCACCGCGACTAAAATCAGCCAGTTTTGCTGAAAAAGCCGAGTGCTCCGCCAGAGGAAGTGCCACGCGTAATTGAACCGTCGCCTGGTAATCACTTTGCACAATCACGCCGTTAAATTGCTTAAGCAGCGTTTCGATGCCGGATAACTGAGCGTAATCACACAACAAAGTATATTCGGTTAATGGCGTTTTGCGGAGGGTGTTGAGCTGATTAAGCGCCTGCTGGACACCGCCGCCGTAAGCCTTAACCAGCCCGCCGGTCCCTAATAATATGCCGCCGTAATAACGAACGACGACCGCGGTAATTTCACCGACGCCACTCCCCATCAGCTGAGAGAGCATCGGTTTACCGGCCGTTCCAGCAGGTTCACCATCATCAGATAACCCCAGCTTTTGCGAATCGTTAGGTGCTCCGGCCACCCACGCCACGCAATGATGGCGTGCGTCGGGATGGTCTGCACGAACTGACTCAACAAACGCTTTCGCCGCCTCCACGCCATCGGTGTGAGCCAACAGCGTGATAAAACGGCTTTTTTTGATCTCTTCAGAGAAGGTGACCGGCTCGGCCGGTATCAGCCAACTGTCCATCACGCCAGCTTCTGATCTCGCGTCATGTTTTCGATATTGTTCTCGTGAACCACCACGTTATCTTCAATACGAATGCCACCAAAAGGTTTCAACGCATCAATTTTCTGCCAGTTGAAGTGCTTGCTGAACTGACCTTCACGCCATGGATTCAGCAGAGAATCAATAAAGTAGATGCCTGGTTCGATAGTCAACACCATGCGCGGTTCCAGCACGCGAGTGCAACGCAGGTACGGGTATTTAGACGGTGCCGCCAGATGCGTTCCCGTATCATCCTGCATAAAACCGGCCACATCATGAACCTGCAGACCCAGCGGATGGCCAATACCGTGCGGCATAAAAGGCCCGGTGAGATCGTTTTCGACCATCGCCTCTTCGCTCATATCCGTCACAATCTGATGCTTACGCAGCAGCTTAGCGATGCGCTGATGGAACTGAATATGATAGTCAACATAGCTCGTACCCGCTTTCATGGTGCTGATAAGCGCCAGCTGTTCGTCGTTCACGTCTTTAATCAGGTGCGCAAAATCGGTATCGCTGTTTGCCGCCCAGGTACGCGTCAGATCCGCCGCGTAACCGTTGTACTCTGCACCCGCATCCAGCAGGAAACTGCGAATTTCCGAAGGCGCGCGGTGATCCAGTTTGGTGTAGTGCAGAACGGAGGCGTGCTCGTTCAGCGCCACAATATTCCCGTAAGGCACGTCGGTATCACGATGACCCGTCGCCGTCAGGTAAGCCTGATTAATATCGAACTCGCTCATGCCGGACAGGAACGCTTCGTGCGCTGCCTGATGACCATTCACTGCGGTTTTCTGTGCTTCGCGCATGCAGGACAGTTCATAGTCGGTCTTATAAGCGCGGTAGTAATGCAAATAATCGATCACACCTTTCGGGTTGATTTTGTCTGCCGGAATATCCAGACCCAACGCGCGCTCAGGAACCGGACCGATGTAGGCGATGTTGCCACGCGCAGCAGGTAACTGGCTGCCAATACCGTCCGCTTTCGGCAGAGCGATCACATCCACTTCTTCCGTCCAGAATGTTGTCGGCAGCGGTTCAACGTTGTGCCAGTAATCGACCGGTAAATAGAACCACAGTTTCGGTTTGTTCACGCCATCAACCAGCAACCAGCAGTTTGGAACCTGCGTCACCGGAACCCAGGCTTTGAACTGTGGATTAACCTTGAACGGATAAGCATGGTCATCGAGGAAGACATTCAATAGCTCACCGGAGTGGATAAGCAGCGCATCGAGTTTAAAACGAGTCAGTACGTCGCGGGTACGTTCTTGCAACGTAACAATATGATTTTTATAAAGTGCTGCCAGTGAGTCCATCATTATTCCTTTCATGTTTGAGCTCTAGTCTTCGCATCTTAGCACACCTCACTTCTCCTGCGTGATCTCCGCCGAGCGTGATCCCTGCAGCAATTTCTTAATGATAAATTTGCATTTTATTAACATAAATCCCACACTCGGTTTCATCTGGTATGACCAGATCCACTTGCTGGATTCAGGAGACTGACATGCTCTACAAAGGTGACACCCTATACGTGGACTGGCTGGAAGATGGCATCGCCGAACTGGTGTTTGATGCCCCCGGCTCAGTCAACAAGCTCGATACTGCGACCGTAGCCAGCCTTGGCCAAGCGCTGGATGTACTCGAAAAACAATCTGACCTCAAAGGTCTGCTGCTGCGTTCTGAAAAAGCCGCCTTTATCGTTGGCGCGGATATCACCGAATTCCTCTCTTTATTCCAGGTCCCGGAAGAACAACTCAGCCAGTGGCTGCATTTTGCCAACAGCGTGTTTAATCGACTGGAAGATTTATCGGTCCCGACAATTTCGGCTGTTAACGGCTATGCACTCGGCGGCGGCTGCGAATGCGTGCTGGCGACCGACTACCGTCTGGCAACGCCAGATCTGCGAATCGGCCTGCCGGAAACCAAACTGGGTATCATGCCAGGCTTTGGCGGCTCTGTTCGTATGCCGCGCATGTTGGGTGCCGATAGCGCACTGGAAATCATTGCCGCCGGGAAAGACGTCGGCGCGGATCAGGCGCTCAAAATCGGTCTGATCGACGGCATCGTGAAAGCCGAAAAACTGCGCGATGGCGCAATCAGCATTTTACGTCAGGCGATCAATGGCGATCTCGACTGGAAAGCCAAACGTCAGCCGAAGCTCGAGCCACTGAAGCTCAGCAAAATCGAAGCGACCATGAGCTTTACCATTGCCAAAGGCATGGTGATGCAGACGGCGGGCAAACACTATCCGGCGCCGATTACCGCCGTGAAAACCATCGAAGCCGCTGCGCGCTTGGGTCGTGAAGAGGCGCTCAAACTCGAAAACCAAAGTTTCGTCCCGCTGGCGCACACCAATGAAGCCCGCGCGCTGGTTGGTATTTTCCTGAACGATCAGTTCGTGAAAGGCAAAGCAAAACAGCTGACAAAAAATGTTGAGATGCCAAAGCAGGCCGCCGTTCTGGGTGCGGGCATCATGGGCGGCGGGATCGCCTATCAGTCCGCCTGGAAAGGCGTGCCGGTGATCATGAAGGACATCAACGACAAATCCCTGACGCTGGGCATGACCGAAGCCGCGAAGCTGCTGAATAAACAGCTGGAGCGCGGAAAAATTGATGGACTGAAACTCTCGGGCGTCATTTCGACTATCCATCCAACACTGGAATACAGCGGTTTTGATCGTGTCGATGTGGTTGTCGAAGCCGTTGTTGAAAACCCGAAAATCAAAAAAGCGGTGCTGGCGGAAACAGAAGATAAAGTTCGTCCGGATACCGTTCTCGCGTCCAATACCTCTACCATTCCCATTGGCGAGCTGGCGAGCGTTCTGAAGCGCCCGGAAAACTTCTGCGGTATGCACTTCTTTAACCCGGTACACCGCATGCCGCTGGTTGAAGTGATTCGCGGAGAAAAAACGTCCGACGCAACCATCGCCAAAGTGGTGGCGTGGGCCAGCAAAATGGGCAAAACACCGATCGTGGTTAACGACTGCCCGGGATTTTTCGTCAACCGCGTGCTGTTCCCTTACTTCGCAGGGTTTAGCCAGCTACTACGCGACGGCGCGGACTTCCGCAAAGTCGATAAAGTGATGGAAAAACAGTTCGGTTGGCCGATGGGCCCTGCCTATTTGCTGGATGTGGTCGGGATTGATACCGCCCATCACGCGCAGGCGGTGATGGCCGCTGGTTTCCCGCAGCGCATGCAAAAAGATTATCGCGACGCTATCGACGCACTATTTGACGCCAATCGCTTCGGGCAGAAAAACGGCCTGGGATTCTGGCGCTATAAAGAAGACAGCAAAGGCAAGCCGAAGAAAGAAGACGATGCTGCGGTAGAGGGTTTACTGGCCGACGTCAGTCAGCCGAAGCGCGATTTCAGCGACGAAGAGATCATTGCGCGCATGATGATCCCGATGGTCAACGAAGTGGTGCGTTGTCTGGAAGAAGGCATTATCGCCAGCCCGGCAGAAGCTGATATGGCGCTGGTTTACGGCCTCGGTTTCCCTCCGTTCCACGGCGGCGCGTTCCGCTGGCTGGATACGCTCGGCAGCGCCAAATATCTCGATATGGCTCAGCAATATCAGCAGCTCGGTCCGCTATACGAAGTGCCGGACGGTCTGCGCAACAAAGCCCGCCATAACGAACCGTATTATCCGCCAGTTGAGCCAGCCCGTCCGGTCGGCGCGCTGAAAACGGCTTAAGGAGTCACAATGGAAAAGGTTGTCATTGTCGATGCAATTCGCACCCCGATGGGCCGTTCAAAGGGTGGCGCATTTCGTCACGTACGTGCGGAAGATCTCTCCGCGCACCTGATGCGGAGCCTGCTGGCGCGCAACCCGGCGCTGGAAGCAAGTGCGATTGATGATATTTACTGGGGCTGCGTGCAGCAAACGCTGGAGCAAGGTTTTAACATTGCGCGTAACGCGTCTCTGCTGGCGGAAATCCCACACTCCGTTCCGGCGGTTACCGTCAACCGCCTGTGCGGATCGTCTATGCAGGCCTTGCATGATGCGGCTCGCATGATCATGACCGGCGATGCGCAGGTCTGCATGGTCGGCGGTGTGGAACATATGGGTCACGTCCCGATGAGCCACGGCGTGGATTTCCATCCGGGCATGAGCCGTAACGTCGCCAAAGCCGCGGGCATGATGGGGCTGACCGCTGAAATGCTCTCACGCATGCACGGTATCAGCCGTGAAATGCAGGACCAGTTCGCCGCGCGTTCTCACGCCCGTGCCTGGGCCGCGACGCAATCCGGTGCATTTAAGAACGAAATACTGCCCACCGGCGGCCATGATGTTGATGGCGTGCTGAAACAATATTACTACGACGAAGTGATTCGTCCGGAAACAACGGTTGAAGCGCTTTCCGCCCTGCGTCCGGCATTCGATCCGGTAACCGGCACGGTTACGGCAGGAACGTCATCGGCGCTTTCCGACGGTGCTGCCGCCATGCTGGTCATGAGTGAAAGTCGTGCTCGTGAATTGGGTCTGACACCCCGCGCGCGAATCCGCTCCATGGCGGTAGTCGGCTGCGATCCTTCGATTATGGGTTACGGTCCGGTTCCGGCGTCAAAACTGGCGCTGAAGAAAGCCGGGCTGACCGCCAGCGATATCGACGTATTTGAGATGAACGAAGCCTTCGCCGCGCAGATCCTGCCGTGCATTAAAGATCTGGGCCTGATGGAGCAGATCGACGAGAAGATCAACCTCAACGGCGGCGCAATTGCGCTGGGGCATCCGCTGGGCTGTTCAGGTGCGCGTATCAGCACCACGCTGATTAACCTGATGGAACGCAAAGACGCTCAATTTGGTCTGGCGACGATGTGCATCGGGCTGGGTCAGGGGATCGCGACGGTATTTGAAAGGGTGTAAATAAAGAATTATCCCCTAAATCATTGGCGTTGCATCGCGGCGGCAACTGAGAGAATCCCCGGTCACATAGTTAACTATGTGACCGGGGTGACCGAAGGCAGCCAACAAAGAGGCAGCGCGAATTATGACGGGGAAGGTTTAGTTGCCGTTCTTCCCGCCTGTCAGGGGCGGGTTTTTTATTCTCAGATAAACGCAAACGCATCGCCGAACAGGCGATCTTCACGCGCATCACGTTCGTTACAGAACAGATCGCGGGCAATTTTTGCCATCTCAAAACGGCCTGCAATATAGATATCGTGTCCCGCCAGCGTGCCGTGATCCTGCAACACCGCCGTCAGAACCGTACCGCTGCGCCCACGCCATCCCTCTTCCGGCTGCTCAACCACTGGCTCGATGCGCAGATTTTGGTGGGTCACGCTCAACGCTTCCAGCTCAGACAAGTCGTACAGGTGTTTTTCTTCACGACCGCCCCAGTAGATGGTGATATCGCGGTCAGGATTCTGCGCCAGCGCGGTAAGCAGAATAGAGCGTACGTAGGAGAACCCTGTACCGCCCGCGATCAGAATCAGCGGACGGTCTTCGTCTTCACGCAGCCACGCTTCGCCGTGCGGAATGTCGACCTGAATTTCATGCTCTTTCAGGATGCGATCCATAACAGCCATGGCATAAAGATTAAGCTCTGACGCACCTATGTGTAACTCAATAAACTCCTGCTCCGCTGGCGTAGACGCCATAGAGAAAGGACGCTTATCACGCTCATCCATCACAACCATCAAATATTGGCCCGCGCGGAAAGAAAATGCCGCCTCAGGAACCAAACGGACGCGATATACGGTGTCGGTAATAGCATCTACCGAGGTCACTTTACAGCTTAAGGTTGTCATTCGCTCTCTCTGTCGGGAAGTCTATAGGGCTTAACGGTCAGTTCCAGGCTTACCGTTATTCATTATGGCCAGTTCGTCCCAGATCGCGTCGATTCGCGCCGTCACTTCTGGGTCTTTTTGAATCGGACGACCCCATTCGCGCGAGGTTTCGCCGGGCCATTTATTGGTGGCATCCAGTCCCATTTTTGAGCCAAGACCGGAAACCGGCGAGGCAAAATCCAGATAATCAATTGGCGTGTTTTCAACTAACACCGTGTCACGCGCCGGGTCCATCCGCGTTGTAATCGCCCAGATAACATCATTCCAGTCACGGGCATTAACGTCATCATCACAGACAATAACAAATTTGGTGTACATAAACTGGCGCAAGAAAGACCATACGCCCATCATTACGCGTTTGGCGTGACCCGCATACTGCTTCTTGATGGTTACAACGGCCAGGCGATATGAACAGCCTTCCGGCGGCAAATAGAAATCGACAATTTCCGGGAACTGTTTTTGCAGAATCGGCACAAACACTTCGTTCAGCGCTACGCCCAGTACGGCGGGCTCATCCGGCGGACGGCCTGTGTATGTCGAGTGATAAATGGCATCGTCACGCTGAGTAATATGGGTAACGGTAAACACAGGGAAATTATCGATTTCATTGTAGTATCCCGTGTGGTCGCCATATGGCCCTTCCGGTGCCATGTCGCCCTGTTCAATATACCCCTCCAGCACGATTTCCGCGCTGGCCGGCACTTCCAGGTCATTGGAAACACACTTCACCACTTCGGTTTTCGTGCCGCGCAGCAGGCCTGCAAAAGCATATTCCGAAAGGGTGTCAGGCACCGGCGTGACCGCCCCGAGAATGGTCGCGGGATCGGCCCCTAACGCGACAGAAACCGGGAAGCGTTCGCCCGGATGTGCCGCACACCACTCCTGGAAATCAAGCGCGCCACCACGATGCGACAGCCAACGCATAATCAGCTTATTTTTGCCGATTAACTGCTGACGATAAATACCCAGATTTTGGCGTTCTTTGTGCGGTCCGCGGGTCACCGTCAAACCCCAGGTAATCAGCGGCGCGGCATCTTCTGGCCAGCACTGCATGATCGGGATACGGGTCAAGTCGACCGCATCGCCTTCGAGGATTTTCTGCTGACACGGCGCGCCGCGCAGGCGTTTGGTTGGCATGTTCAACACTTGTTTGAACTGCGGCAGCTTATCGAACAGATCGCGGAAGCCTTTTGGTGGCTCCGGCTCTTTCAAAAATGCGAGCAATTTGCCGACTTCACGCAACGCCGACACGTCTTCCTGCCCCATGCCCATCGCCACGCGTTTAGGCGTGCCGAACAGGTTACACAGCACCGGCATGGAATAGCCTTTCGGATTTTCAAACAGCAGCGCAGGGCCACCAGCACGCAGTGTGCGGTCAGCGATTTCTGTCATTTCCAGATAGGGATCAACAGGAAGCGTGATGCGTTTGAGTTCGCCCTGCTTTTCCAGCAGCGCCAGGAAGTCGCGTAGATCGTGGTATTTCATGCAGTTAGTCATGGCCTCTCTGTAAGCGCTTCATTATACGGCGTTCGTCACCAGTACGCTGTAATTTTGTTAAATTAGCGTGAACTTCCACGTCATCATCCCCTTTTGGCCATTATAATCACCTTAGCGATCCCGACAGGGTTTTGATATGCTTGCGCCGCAAACAAAGGGAAAGGGTAATTATGCAAGCGTGGTATTTACTGTATTGCAAACGTGGGCAGCTCCAGCGTGCGCAGGAACATCTTGAGCGTCAGGCCGTTAATTGTCTGACCCCTGTTATCACGCTCGAAAAAATCCAGCGCGGTAAGCGCACTATGGTTAGCGAACCCCTTTTTCCGAACTACCTGTTCGTCGAGTTTGACCCGGAAGTGATTCACACCACGACCATCAACGCCACGCGCGGCGTCAGCCACTTCGTTCGCTTTGGTGCGCAACCCGCCACCGTTCCTTTTACGGTTATTCACCAGCTTTCTGTCTATAAACAGCCGGACGATATTACCGATCCCGACACGCCCTTCTGCGGCGATGATGTGGTGATCACCGAAGGCGCATTCGAAGGATTGCAGGCGATATTCTCTGAGCCGGACGGCGAAGCCCGCTCAATGCTGCTGCTCAATTTGCTGAACAAACAAGTGCTCCAGAGCGTTGCAAACACCGCCTTCCGCAAAGTTTAAAATGTTATCCCGAACAGACGACGCACGTTTTCATCGGTCTGCGCGTCAAGCCACTGCATATCTTCTCCGCGCCAGTGCGCAACACGCTCAACAATATGCCCGAGATAAGCCGGTTCATTGCGTCGCGACGCGGGTTTCGGCTTCATATCGCGTGGAAGAAGATACGGCGCATCCGTTTCGACCAACAGGCGATCGACAGGAATTACCGGTAATAGCTCGCGCAATTCGATACCGCGTCGTTCGTCACACACCCAACCGGTAATGCCCAGATAGAGCCCTCGATTCAGGCAATCTACCGCCTCCTGTCGCGAGCCGGTAAAGCAATGCAACACCGCGCCCGGCAGTTTATCCCGCCACGGCTCCAGCAAGGTCAGAAAACGCTCATGCGCATCGCGACAATGCATAAACACCGGCATTTCCAATTCGGCTGCGATGGCGAGCTGAGCGGTAAACGCCGCTGCCTGCTCAACGGGCGTGGAAAAGTTACGATTGAAATCAAGACCGCACTCGCCGATGGCAACGACTTCCTCGGTTTTCGCCAGCTTGTAGAGCGTTTCAGCACTTTCGTCAGTCCACTGGCTGCTGTCATGCGGATGGACTCCCGCCGTTGACCAGCAGCGCTCATAGCCTTGAGCCAACTGTTGTGCATGCTCACTTTCGTGAAGATTCGTTCCCGTTAGCAGCAGTCCTTTTACCCCTGCGGCAAACGCGCGCGCCACAACGTCATCGCGGTCGTTGGCAAATTGAGGGCTGGTCAGATTCAATCCGATATCAAACATGCGGTCTCCCATATGACAACCGCCCTTTCGGGCGGCTGGTTTTATTCTTCTGTCGTTTTTTCTGGCTCGTCTTCTTCGTCTTCCTGCGGACGTCGCTTGCCCACATAGAAGCGCGAGAAGAATACGCCGACTTCAAACAGACAATACATCGGTATGGCCAGCAGCGTTTGCGAGAAAACATCCGGCGGCGTCAGCAGCATGCCGACAACAAATGCGCCAACCAGCATATACGGGCGCTTCTTGCGCAGATCATCAGGCGTTGTCACGCCCATCCAGCACAGGAGAACGATAGCGACGGGCACTTCAAACGCCACGCCGAACGCCATAAACAGCGCCATGACGAAGCTAAGATAGCTGGCGATGTCGGTCGAGACCTGTACTCCTTCTGGCGCAGTATGCGTCAGGAAGCCAAACGCCAGCGGGAAGACCACGAAGTACGCAAAGGCCATGCCGATATAAAACAGCAGCGAACTGGAGACCAACAGCGGGATCACCAGCTTACGTTCGTGCTTATATAACGCCGGTGCCACGAATGCCCACACCTGATACAAAATGACGGGTGCGGAGGCGATCAGCGAAACCCAGAAGGTCAGCTTGATTGGCGTGAAAAACGGCGAGGCCACATCGGTCGCAATCATCGTTGCGCCCAGCGGCATTTGCTTAATCAACGGCGCGGAGACAATCTGATAGATGTCGTTCGCGAAATAAACCAGGCACAGGAAAATCAGCAAAACTGCAATGATGCAGTTTAACAAACGCTTACGCAGCTCAATCAGATGCGCAATGAGTGGTTGAGTATCATCTACTGCCATGTTTACGCTTTATCACTCGACGAGGGGGATGATTCGGAAGCGGGTGCGGTAGCTTTCACTTCTGCGGGCGTCACTTTCGCAACGGATTCTGCCGCAGGTAACGGCTCTTGCCCTTCAGGCGCTTGCGACGGTGCACTGGCCTGATGTTCTGCACCCGCAGGCGTCACGCCTTCATGCTGCGCTTCATTATCCTTCACCAGCGGATTACGAATGGTGTTGGCTTCGTCGCTCGCTTTTTCAGGATCGTTGACGCTGTAGGAACGTTTCATGGATTCCGCGGCCTCGCGCAACTCATCCATCGATGCTTTCAGCTCCGGCGATAAATTGCTCATGCTCGCTTTTTCAACCTTTTTCAGGCTGTCCTGAAACTCCTGCATTTTGAGTTCCTGCGCCAGTTCATTTTGAACCGTCGTCGCCAGCGAGCGCAGCGCGCGTACCCAGCCTGCAACAGTTTTTACTGCTACCGGTAAACGCTGCGGACCTAAAACGATAAGGCCGATCACGAATACCAGTACCAGTTCACCAAAGCCAATGTCGAACACGAATTACACCTGCTCTTTATCGTGGCGTTTAGCGTCTTCCTTTTTGGCTTCGTCTTGTTTATCAGCGATAGACTTGGCCGTGAAATCCGCATCCTGGTTGGATTTATCCTGCTTATCTTCATCATCACTAATGGCTTTCTTAAAGCCCTTGATGGACGCGCCAAGATCGGAACCGATAGAACCGAGCTTTTTGGTACCAAACAGCAGAACGACGATGACGGCAATGATCAACAATTGCCAGATACTGATACCACCCATACAACATCCTCGATAGATGATTAATTAATCAGGTCACATTATACGTATGCAACCCGGTGATAGCGACGCTAATTCAGCGCGTTTTTCGCCACCCAATAAGCCAAACCACAAGGCCGCCGGCCATCAACCAGGCGGGCATCATTTGCCAGTCTGGTCGATTAATGAGTAGCAATGTTCCGCTCAGCAGCAGGGTTGCGCCAATACCAAAGAGGTAGCGCGATTGCCCCTGCCGCACGCGGTTAGACTGAAGCTCGCGGGTGATTTTATCCATACTGTGCTGAAGGTTCTTGCTGTGACGCAAACTGTCATAAATCAGCTCAGGAATCTCCGGCATTTTTTCAATCCAGAACGGGGCTTTCTCTTTAAAAGAGCGCACCAGCGCAGGCAGCCCGACCTGATCCTTGATCCATGACTCAAGGAAAGGTTTCGCTGTTTTCCATAAGTCTAACTGAGGATAGAGCTGTCGGCCTACGCCTTCGACGTAAAGTAATGTTTTCTGAAGTAAAACTAATTGCGGTTGTACTTCCATATTAAAACGTCGAGCCGTGTTAAACAGATTCAGCAGGACGTGACCAAAGGAGATTTCGGAAAGCGGTTTCTCAAAAATGGGCTCACATACGGTGCGAATCGCAAATTCAAACTCTTCAACGTTGGTATCGGGCGGAACCCAACCGGAATCAACGTGCAACTCTGCCACCTTGCGATAATCGCGATTGAAGAAGGCGATAAAGTTCTCTGCCAGGTAGCGCTTATCTTCTTTGTTCAACGAGCCGACGATACCGCAGTCAATGCCAATATATTTCGGATCTTCCGGGTGCTCGTAACTGACAAAGATATTTCCTGGGTGCATGTCGGCATGGAAAAAGCTGTCGCGGAAAACCTGGGTGAAGAAGACCTGCACGCCACGTTCGGCCAGCAGTTTCATGTTCGTTCCCTGGTTTTCAAGCGCCACGATATCCGACACGGGAATACCGTAGATACGCTCCATCACCATCATATTCTGGCTGCAATAGTCAGAATACACTTCCGGCACATACAGCATTGGGCTGTTTTCAAAGTTACGACGCAGCTGGATGGCGTTGGCAGATTCGCGCAGCAAATTCAGTTCATCGATGAGCGTTTTTTCATACTCGCGCACCACTTCCATCGGGCGCAGTCGACGGCCATCCGGCAGCAAACGCGGAACCCAGCGCGCCAGGCGATAAATCAGCTTCATGTCCGCTCTGATAACCGGCAGGATATCCGGGCGAATCACTTTAATAACGATCTCTTTGCCGTTCTCTTTCAGGCGCGCGGTATGAACCTGCGCAATGGAAGCGGACGCTAAAGGCTTAATATCAAAATCATCAAACCAGGTTTCGACGGGGATATTGCCCATCGCCTCTTCGATCTGCTGCTTAGCCCGCGCACCGTCAAAGGGAGCAACGCGGTCCTGAAGCAAGGCCAACTGATCGGCGATTTGTGGCGGGAAAAGGTCGCGACGAGTGGAAAGCATCTGCCCAAACTTAATCCATACCGGGCCAAGCTCCTGTAATGCCAGTCGTAACCGTTCGCCCAGCAGCTTGTCCTTATGACGATTAGGCATCCAGAACAGCATGCGCCGCCAAATCCGCAACGGCAGAGTGATTCGCATTTTGGGAATGAGTTCGTCGAGCCCGTAACTTAAAAAGGTGCGAACGATAAAATAGAGGCGCCGAATTTCACCAGGCGTCATTTGCCCTCCAGTTTTTCCAGCCGTTTGGTTAGCGCGTCGACGGCACGTTCAACGGCAGACGTTTCTTCCGCAAACCATGCTAATTCCAGCGTGCCTGGCGCCATACGCCACTCTTCAGTAATCACCTCAGCAACATAGCGTTGCTGGCGCTGTAACCCTTTACGCAGGAATGACGAGCCGCCACGAAGGACCTTGCTAATGCTTTCGGCCGCAATGTCGCCAATGTAGGGCGCCAGCAGTTCAGCCGGATCAAACTCGGCCAGATCGGCAAGGGCGACAAAGTTCTGCACGACCTGCAGATCGCCTTCCACTTCCAGTTCGCCACTGCGAATCAGCGCGGTGAGTTGCTGACGGTCGCGTAACTTCGGTAACACGCTCATATGGGTGATGACTGAGCAGTCGGCCTCGCCTTCCCACTCGCCGACCACATCAAGCTGACGTTCACTAAAGACCAGCACCAGCGGCGTGGAGAACTCCTTCAATACAATGCGAAGGACCTTACCGTTCAGACGCTGGCGAGCCGTTTTTAGCGCCGGAGAGCGATACAGAAACGTGTTCAGGACATTTTCGATGCCTGCGGTGACTAAGGGTTTAATAGGCATAGGCCGCTTCCACTCAGAACTTGTAGCCGCGATGCAAGGCAACAACACCGGCCGTCAGGTTGAAATACTCAACGTTCTCAAGCCCAGCATCCTGCATCATCGCTTTTAGGGTGTCCTGATCAGGGTGCATACGGATAGATTCCGCCAGATAGCGGTAGCTTTCGCCATCGTTTGCCACCATTTCACCGATACGCGGTAAAACGTGGAATGAATAGGCATCGTAGGCTTTGCTCAGCGGTTCGATAATAGGTTTGGAGAATTCGAGCACCAGTAAACGTCCACCGGGCTTAAGCACGCGATACATAGAACGCAGCGCTTTTTCTTTATCGGTGACGTTACGCAGACCAAAAGAAATAGTGATGCAGTCAAACGTATTGTCCGGGAATGGCAGGGCTTCGGCATTTGCCTGAACATATTCAACGTTGCCGACAACGCCAATGTTACGCAGCTTTTCACGCCCCATTTTCAGCATGGAGTCGTTGATATCTGCCAGCACTACGCGGCCAGTGTCGCCAACCATGCGGGAGAATTTCGCGGTTAAATCACCTGTACCACCCGCCAGATCCAGCACGGTTTGACCACGACGAACGCCGCTACAATCGATAGTGAAGCGCTTCCACAAGCGATGTATTCCGAATGACATCAGGTCATTCATAACATCGTACTTTGCCGCCACGGAATGGAATACGTGGGCAACCATGTCAGCTTTCTGCGCTTTGGCGACAGTCTGAAAGCCAAAGTGTGTTGTATCTTGTGAATCGTCAACCATCTCAGTGCCTGCTAATCCGTCAAATGTTCGTGAAGTGTAACAGATTGGGCGCGTTTGCCCTACGATTCAACCACCCCGAAAGAATCGGTCTGCCTGCGTTTCGGACGACGCTTGTGCAGCTAAATCGTTGTCTTGATTGCCTGTATTTTGCTCACCTGCCCCGTCACGCAGGCGATATTCTTCGTCCTGAGCCGTGGCCTGCTCCGCCAATTCCGGATTAATCTCGCGCTTGACTTCAACACCCAGGCTGCGAAACGCTTCAGCTTGCGAAAGCAGATTTCCTCGGCCAGACGAGAGTTTTTTCATCGCCTGGCGGTAATTATCCTG
Source organism: Lelliottia sp. (assembly GCF_045627565.1). Taxonomy (NCBI): domain Bacteria; kingdom Pseudomonadati; phylum Pseudomonadota; class Gammaproteobacteria; order Enterobacterales; family Enterobacteriaceae; genus Lelliottia; species Lelliottia sp. The sequence goes on from NZ_JAZQNX010000037.1 coordinate 16,679, forward strand.
CGCTCTGTCCAGGCTTTGCCCAACGGATGACATGTCGTCTACAAACAGGCGCATTTTGTCGTACAGCTTGCTGGCGCGATCGGCAATTTGCTGCGCGTTACGGCTTTGATGCTCGTAGCGCCACAGGTTAGCGATGGTGCGCAGCGCCACCAGCAGCGTAGTGGGGCTGACGAGCATAATATTATTTTTCAACGCTTCGGTGATAAGTTCAGGTTGTCTGTCGAGCGCCAGCAAAAATGCCGGCTCGACCGGAATAAACATCAGCACATAATCCAGCGAGCGTAAGCCTGGCAACTGCTGATAATCTTTTCGCCCCAGCAGGCGAATGTGATTTCGCATGGAGGCGATGTGCTCCAGGAGCGCGGATTCTCGGGTGAAGTCATCTTCGGCATTGAAGTAACGTTCGTAGGCCACCAGCGTCATTTTGGCGTCAATCACCACGTCTTTACCTTGCGGGAGACGCACGATGACATCAGGCTGCATCCGCGACCGAGTGTCGGTTTCTATGCTGACCTGCGTTTCGTATTCGTATCCCTCTCGCAGACCAGAGGCTTCCAGCACGCGGGTAAGCACCACTTCGCCCCAGTTACCCTGCGTTTTATTGTCGCCCTTGAGCGCACGGGTCAGGTTGACCGCCTCTTGCGCCATCTGCGCATTCAGTTGCTGGAGGTTACGGATCTCATGCGCCAGCGTGTGGCGTTCGCGCGACTCCTGGCCAAAGCTGTCCTGCACCTGGCGACGAAAACCATCCAGTTGTTCACGCAAGGGGGTCAGCAAACCATTCAGGCTCTGGCGATTCTGCTCATCAACGCGGCGATTGCTCTGCTCAAAGATACGGTTAGCCAGATTTTCAAACTGCTCGCTCAGGCGCTGTTCGCTGTTGATCATCTGACGGATTTTGTCTTCAGCATGCAGCTGGGTGGATTCCAGACGGGTGGTGACTTCGCGCAGATCGGCTTCTAAAGAGGTGTTGATATCACGCAGATTACGCAATTCGTTGTTGAGCAATTCGCACTCATCACGCCAGTGTGCGCTCTGGGTAAGCTGTTGTTTTGCAGCGCTGAGCTCAGCCACCATCTCTTCACGATCGGCCAGCTGATCGGCTTTATGTTGCGCATGCTGGTAACTGGACATCAGCCAGCCCACACCCGCGCCCACCAGCGCAATCACTGCATAAATTAGGATTGAGATATCCACAACGCCCCCTGCATCAAACCATTACCCGCACAAAATAGAATTGTGCTGTATAAACGTCCAGTTTGAAAGGGGTTTCCTGCGAGGCGCTACGCAAAAAGAAAAGGCCGAACGCGTCGGCCTTTTCTCTGAAAGGGGAAACTAGATCAGGCGGCGAGCCGCTTCAACCACGATTTTCACCGCATGGCTTTCGGTTTTCTTCATGGTTTCTGCATTTGGAATTTCTTGCTGGGTGCGGTTAACGATAACACCCGCCACCATACCGGCACGCAGACCCTGGCTTGCGCACATGGTCAGCAGCGTTGCAGATTCCATTTCGTAGTTCATTACGCCCATGGACTGCCACTCTTCCATTGAACCCTTGAAGCGGTTCACTACGCGACCGGAGAAGGTGTCGTAACGTTCCTGGCCTGGGTAGAAGGTATCAGAAGAGGCGGTCACGCCGATGTGGGTCGTTGCGCCCACGGATTTCGCGGCTTCAACCAGCGCAGTGGTACATTCAAAGTCCGCTACGGCTGGATATTCCATTGGCGCAAAGTGCAGGCTTGCCCCGTCCAGACGCACAGAAGCCGTGGTCACCAGCACGTCGCCGACGTTGATATGCGGCTGAATAGCGCCAGTCGTCCCGATACGCAGGAAAGTACGAATGCCCAGCTGTGCCAGCTCTTCAACAGCGATAGAAGTAGACGGGCCGCCGATACCGGTCGAACACACGATAACCGCTTTGCCATCCAGCTCAGCACGCCAGGTGGTGAATTCGCGATGCGCAGCCAGCTTAACCGGCTTATCCATCAGCGCGGCGATCTTTTCCACACGCTCAGGATCGCCAGGGACGATAGCCAGCGTAGCCCCTTGTAAATCGTTTTTAGTGAGGCCGAGATGAAAAACATCAGACTTAGACATAGGTGACTCCTCTGTGGGTCGGGTTGTCAGAAGAAGTAAAACGGTACTTTACAGAAGCACCGGGTACATTTTCGTGACAGACCTCACCACGAATGAAAATGATTGCAGTTAATTACCATAAAATAGTGACATGAATCACACTAACAAGTTATATCGTTTACTACTGCACAAAAGATAGCCCGTTTCGGGCACTGTGAATTGTTAACTTGAGGTCTATATTTATTTGCACCAACGGGTACGGAGAATACCATGACTCAAAAAACGAATTTTGCACCTGCCGCCGCCCCTCTCGCGTCAACCATTGTTTCAACGTCTGAAGACGCCATCACGGCAGGCGAAACCTCGATCCCCTCACAGGGTGAAAACATGCCCGCGTATCACGCGCGTCCAAAGAATGCGGACGGGCCTTTGCCGATCGTCATTGTGGTTCAGGAGATTTTTGGCGTTCACGAACATATTCGGGACGTCTGCCGTCGCCTGGCGCTGGAGGGTTATCTGGCCGTCGCGCCGGAGCTGTACTTCCGTCAGGGCGACCCCAATGAATACAGTGATATCCCCACCCTGTTCAGCAATCTGGTCAGCAAAGTACCGGATGCACAAGTGCTGGCCGATCTCGATCATGTCGCCAGTTGGGCGGCGCGTAACGGCGGCGATGCGCATCGATTAATGGTTACGGGTTTCTGCTGGGGCGGACGTATCACCTGGCTCTACGCCGCGCACAATCCGCAATTGAAAGCCGCCGTGGCCTGGTACGGCAAGCTGGTTGGCGAAAAAACGCTGAATTCACCTAAGCATCCGGTGGATATCGCGGTCGATCTCAACGCGCCCGTTCTTGGCCTGTATGGTGGCGAAGATACGGGGATTTCGCTGGAGAGCGTGGAGACCATGCGTCAGGCGCTGCGAGCCGCAAATGCCAAAGCAGAAATCGTGGTTTATCCGGAGGCGGGACATGCGTTTAATGCCGATTATCGCCCAAGCTATCACGAAGAGTCTGCCAAAGATGGCTGGCAGCGAATGCTGGCGTGGTTTCGGCAGTATGGCGCGAAAAAGAGTTAAGCCGCTCACAATTTAGCGCACGAAGCACAACGGTTGTTTGACTTTTAAACAGCTTTTGGCCGTTATAAAAAGCACAGGCGTGTCACTACGTTCCGTAGGCAAGACCTGAAGCCCATTTCTCCTCCCCGGGGGAAATGGGCTTCAGGTCTTTTTTTTTGCTCTGGAGACAGGGGCCAGACATGAATCATTTGCAGACAGCACTGGACGTCATCGCCCATGTGGGTGGCGCTGAGAATATCGAACATATCGAACATTGCTCTACCCGCTTGCGGTTGAGCCTGTACGACAACAGCAAAGTGAATGAAACCGCGCTGGCGAAAATTGACGGCGTGCTGGGCGTGCGCGTCAACGTGCAGTGCCAGGTGATTATCGGACATGAAGTGGTTCAGGTTTTTGAGGCGGTGCGTTCTCTGGTCGGCACGACGCAGGGAAGTGCCCACCCACACGCCAATAAACCCAACCGCTGGGCGCAAGCCGTTGATTTTGTGATCAGCGTTTTCCAGCCTTTGGTTCCCGCCATTGCCGGCGGCGGCGTACTGAAATCACTGCTGCTGTTGCTGGATGTAGTGGGTTGGCTCAGCCGCGACAGCTCCACATACAAAGTGCTGGATAATATCGGCTCTGCCCCACTCTATTTCCTGCCAATCCTGGTGGCTATCACCACCGCAACCAAGCTCAAGGTCAACGTGCTGGTTGCCGTCTCAGCCGTTGCGGTCATGGTATTACCAGCGATGACCAAACAGCTGGCCGATGGTGCAGAATTCATGTCCTTCGATCTGCGCAACGTGGCCTATGCCTCGCAGGTTTTCCCGGCCATTCTTTGCGTGCTGTTTTATGCTCAGACGGAAAAATTCTTCAACCGTTACTCACCCGGCGCGCTGCGCATTTTCCTTTCGCCAATGCTGTCGTTACTGGTCACCGTTCCCGTCACACTGCTGATTTTGGGGCCGTTAGGTTATGAACTCGGCGCGGGTCTGGCAACGGTGATTCTGTGGCTTTACGGAAAATTAGGGTTTGTGGCGACAGGATTACTCGCCGCCGCCCTACCGTTTATGGTCGCGTCCGGAATGCACAAACCAATGCTGCCCTACGCCGTGGCATCCATGAGCCAGTTTGGCCGCGAATTGCTGTATCTCCCCGCGTCGCTGGCGCACAACATTGCTGAATCGGGTGCGTGCCTGGCCATTGCGCTGAAAAGTAAAGACAAGGTCCTGAAATCGACCGCGTTTTCGGCGGGCATTTCCGCGCTGTTTGGCATTACGGAACCCGCGCTTTACGGAGTCACGCTGCTGAATAAAAAAGCGCTCTACAGCGTGATCCTCGGCAGCATCGTGGGGGGCGCTTTTATCGGCTGGATGGCGGTTGAAGCCTTTGCGATTGTGGGGCCAGGCCTCGCCAGTATCTCCATGTTCGTCTCGCCAGATAACCCACTGAACATCCTGTGGGCGTTTGCCGGTGCGGGTCTGTCATTCGCCATCGCCTTTATCAGCGCCCTGCTGTTGTGGCGCGATAAAGTCACTGAGCAAACCAAAGAACTGACGTTCACCCGTCCGATAGAAGGGCAAATCATTGCGCTGGAAAACGTGAATGACGATGTTTTCTCACGCAAAATCATGGGTGATGGTATCGCGATTGTCCCTTCTCAGGGCGTGCTGCGTGCCCCGGCGGACGGCACCATCGTTAACGTGTTTGAGAGCGGCCACGCACTGAGTCTACTCACCGATGCGGGTGTGGAACTGATTTTCCACATCGGGATCGACACCATCAAGCTGCAAGGCGAAGGGTTTTCCCCAAAAGTGCAGGAAGGCCAACACGTCAAAAGCGGCGAAACGCTGATTGAATTCTCTCTGGATACCCTCACCGCAGCAGGTCTCGATCCGGTGGTAATAATGGTGGTCACTAACGGCGAACGTTTCTCGCTCACGCCACATAGCCACAACGACAACAATCCAAATCCTCACATCATCATGACGCTAAAGGAGTCCGTGTAATGGATAAATCCCTCCCGTTCCCGCAAGGTTTTTTATGGGGCGGCGCAATTGCCGCCAATCAGGCCGAAGGGGCCTGGAACGTTGATGGCAAAGGACCGTCGGTGGCTGATGCCATCACCTGGAAACCCAATCTGTCGCTGAAAGATTATGACGGCCACATGGCGCTGACGGATGAAAATATTCAGGATGCGTTTGAAGGCAAAAATGACACACTTTATCCGAAGCGTCGCGGCATCGATTTCTATCACCACTATAAAGACGATATCGCGCTGTTTGCCGAGATGGGCTTTAAAGTGCTGCGCGTGTCCATCGCCTGGTCGCGTATTTTCCCGGATGGCGAAGACGCGGCGCCGAATGAAGCGGGCCTGAAATTTTACGAAGAGATGTTCCGCGAACTGCGTCGCCATCACATCGAGCCGCTGGTGACGCTTTCTCACTACGAAATGCCGCTGGCGCTGAGTGAACGATATAACGGCTGGGTGCACCGCAACGTGGTGGACGCGTTCGTACGCTTCAGCAATGTCTGCTTCGACCGCTATAAAGATCTGGTGCGCTACTGGCTCACGTTTAACGAAATCGACAGCATCCACCGCCACCCGTTTACCACCGCCGGTATCCGCGAAGAGAAAAGCGCGCCGGGCAAAGCGAAACAGGATATTTATCAGGGGCTGCATCATCAGTTTGTCGCCTCGGCGCTGGTCACGCGTGACTGCCACGCCAAAATCCCTGGCAGCCAGGTCGGGTGTATGCTCACCAAACTCACCACCTATCCGCACAGCTGCCGCCCGGAAGACGTTGAAGCGACGCTGAAAAAGAATCTCGAAAACTATTTCTATGCGGATGTGCAGGTCTTTGGGGAATATCCGCCGCTGATCCTGCGCGATCTGGCGAGCCGCGATATTCAGATTGAAATGCAGGCCAACGATCAGCGCATTTTAAAAGATCATACCGTCGATTTCGTCTCGTTCAGCTACTACATGTCGCTGACCGAATCGACGCAACCGGACGTTGAACGCATCCCAGGCAACACCATTCTTGGGGTGAAAAACCCGTATCTGCCTGCGTCTGAGTGGGGATGGCAAATCGATCCGGTCGGGCTAAAAATTTCCTTACTCGAACTGTACGACCGTTATCAAAAGCCGCTGTTTATCGTTGAAAACGGGCTGGGTGCGAAGGATATCGTTGAAGATGGCCAGATTCACGACAGCTACCGCATCGACTATTTCCGCGCCCATTTCGAGCAAACTTTGGCGGCTATCAATGAAGGGGTGGATGTGATGGGATTCACCACCTGGGGATGCATCGACATTATTAGCGCAGGCACGTCGCAGATGTCCAAACGCTATGGCTTTATCTATGTCGATCAGGATGACGAAGGCAACGGCACGTTAAAGCGCCTGAAAAAAGATTCTTTTGGGTGGTATCAGAAAGTGATCGCCAGCAATGGCGCTGACATGAGCTAAACGGCCAGGCCGCAGGAATAACCGTGATTACGATAAAAAAATCGCTCAATAACAGCATGCTGCTGGTCGACAACGATCAGCGGGAGATGATTTTGTTTGGCAAAGGGATTGGCTTTGGCGCGAAAGCGGGGAGCCAAATCGACCTAGCGCAGGTGGAGAAAGTCTTCCTGCCGCTGAGCGATCTCAAGTCCCGTCACTTTTTATCGCTCACGGACACCATTCCTGCGGCATTCTTTGAAATAAGCCACGAGATTTTGACGCTCGCCCGCACGCTATGCGGCGACAAACTCAACTCGGTGCTGCTTTTCACTCTCGCAGAGCATCTGCACTTTGCGGTAGAACGCAGCCGCAGCGGGCAGGTGATTCTCAATAAGCTGAGCTGGGAAGTGAAGCGCTACTACCCGCAAGAATACAGCGTTGGGATGCAGGCGCGGGCAAACGTGAACGCGCAGTTTGGCGTTGGCCTGCCGGAGGACGAAGCGGTGAACATCGCTTTTCACCTGATTAATGCCAGCGGTCAGACTGACGACAATTCGGCGCATCAGCAGGTTGAGTTGGTCAATCGCATCGCCGAGATCGTGCGCTATAAATTGAGCAAAACCATTGATACGCAGTCGGTCAACTACATGCGGTTTATTACCCATCTGCGCTACTTTGCCGAGCGGGTATTGACCGGGAAAATTGTGGTAAGCGAGACCGAGGATTTTTATCAGGAATTAATGCGTCATCGCCCGGATGCCATGACCGTGGCGTGGGTGATTCGCGATTATGTACAGGAAAAATATCAACTCACGCTGCCAAAAGATGAACTGACCTGGCTGAGCATTCATATTAGCCGATTGATGGAAGGCCAGGCGTAGGGCTGGCGTTTTCGCCCCCTGCCGCCTGTTTCCCCTCCTCCCAAAGAGGAGAGGGTCATTCGGGCAATTAACCCTGACGCAGGTTCTGCGCGGCTTTCACCATATTCGCGAGCGCGGCGCGGGTTTCCGGCCAGCCACGGGTTTTCAGGCCGCAGTCCGGGTTCACCCACAAGCGCTCTGCCGGAATACGCTGAGCGGCTTTCGCCAGCAACGCCTCGATCCATTCTACGCTTGGCACATTCGGCGAATGAATGTCGTACACGCCCGGACCGATTTCGTTCGGATAGTCGAACTCTTCGAATGACTCCAGCAGTTCCATATCGGAACGCGAGGTTTCGATGGTGATCACATCGGCATCCAGCGCTGCGATGGAATCCATGATGTCGTTAAATTCGCAGTAACACATATGGGTATGAATCTGCGTATCGTTCTTTGCCACCGCGGCGTTGATGCGGAAAGCCTCCACGCCCCATTGCAGGTAAGCGTCCCAGTCGCTACGGCGCAGCGGCAACCCTTCGCGCAGGGCCGGTTCGTCAATCTGGATGATGCCGATGCCTGCGGCTTCGAGATCCGCCACTTCGTCACGCAGCGCCAGTGCGATCTGCCTGGCGATGGTTTCACGCGTCACATCTTCACGCGGGAATGACCAGCAAAGAATGGTCACCGGGCCGGTCAACATGCCTTTCACCGGTTTGTCGGTCAGAGACTGCGCGTACTTCGCCCACTCCACGGTAATCGCTTCCGGACGACTGACATCGCCAATCACGACCGGCGGCTTCACGCAGCGGGAACCATAGCTCTGCACCCAGCCGTTTTGGGTAAACACAAAACCGTCGAGGTGCTCACCGAAGTATTCCACCATGTCATTACGCTCGGCTTCGCCGTGCACCAGCACGTCCAGACCCAAACGTTCCTGCTCGATAATCGCCTGTTTGATATGTTCCGCAATGCCGGTACGGTAGTTGTTAGCGTCGAGATTGCCTTTTTTGAAGTCCAGACGCAGGCCGCGGATTTCAGTGGTCTGCGGGAATGAACCGATCGTGGTGGTCGGCCACGCAGGCAAGTTAAAGCGCGCACGCTGTGCTTCGGCACGAACTTCATAGGCATTTTCACGTTGGCTGTCTTTCGCGGTGATCGCCGCCAGACGTTTTTCTACCGCCGCATTATGCACACGAGTCGAATGACGGCGTGCCTGAATCGGCGCACTCCACTCGACCAGGTTCGCGGTGTCGCCGCTATTCAGCGCATCGCGCAGCAGAGCCAGTTCTTCACATTTTTGCAGGGCGAAGGCGAACCAGCTTTTCACTTCCGCATCCAGTCGCGTTTCGACGTTCAGATCGATCGGGCTGTGCAGCAGAGAGCACGAAGAGGCAACCCACAGATCGCGTTTGCCTACGATGTCTTTAATCTGCGCGTATTTCTCGGTCAGATCGGCGCGCCAGACGTTACGCCCGTTCACCAGGCCCGCAGACAGTAGCCAGTCGGACGGCAGACGTTTGTTGAGTTCAGCCACCTCATCTTTGCCGTGAACCAGATCCACGTGCAGACCCTGCACTGGCAGCGCGGTGATGGTATCGAGATTCGGCGTGACGCCTTCGAAATAGGTGGTCAGCAGCAGTTTGGTCTGGCCCGTTAGTGCGTCGTAAGCTGGTTTAAACGCATCCAGCCATTCCTGCGGCAACTCCAGCACCAGCGCGGGTTCGTCGATTTGTACCCACTCAACGCCGCGTTTTGCCAGTTCAGCCAGCACCTGTTGGTACACCGGCAAAATGTCGCTCAGCAGGCTCAGGCGGTCAAACTGCTCGCCTTTCACTTTACCCAGCCACAGATACGTGACCGGTCCGAGCAGAACCGGTTTAATGCTGTGGCCCAGCGCCAGCGCTTCGTCAACTTCATCCAGTAGCTGCGTCCAGGTCAGTTTGAACTGCTGGCCTTTCACGAACTCTGGAACCATATAGTGATAGTTGGTGTTAAACCATTTGGTCATTTCTGCCGCCGCCGCTGGCTCGCCGGTTGGCGCACGTCCACGGCCCAGGCGGAACAGGGTGTCGATATCCACCGATCCATCTTTGTTCTGATGACGAGCCGGCACGTTGCCAAGCAGCAGGCTGGTGGTCAGAACATGGTCGTACCAGGCAAAATCGCCCACCGGCAGCAGATCAATCCCCGCCTGTTTTTGCTGATCCCAGTGGCGAGCACGCAGCTCGCGGCCAACGGCCAGCAGCTCTTCGCGGGTGGATTGACCCGCCCAGTAACTTTCTTGTGCTTTTTTCAGTTCGCGGCGCAAGCCAACACGAGGGAAACCGAGAGTGTGGTTGATTACAGTCATGTGTCATTCCTCTAAGAATTCATTGAATCTGAAGGCAAACTCTAAACAGTTCGGCTGGCAGGAAGGCGGCCCCGCAGCGCATCCCCAGGAGCTTACTGAAGTAAGTGACTGGGGTAAGCGAGGACGCCAACGCATCTGCAAGTCGAAATATGACGAGTTTGGACGTCCAGATGTTTACACATCCATAATTGGCGGTTACTGTATATTCCTCAAGCGCAAAATACTCATGCCGAAGTGAAGGACTTTCATGATCGAGATAAAACACCTGAAAACGCTACAAGCGTTGCGGAATTGCGGGTCGCTCGCTGCGGCGGCGGCCACGCTGCATCAGACGCAATCTGCGCTGTCACACCAGTTCAGCGATCTGGAACAACGCCTTGGCTTTCGCCTGTTCGTGCGTAAGAGTCAGCCGCTGCGCTTTACGCCGCAGGGTGAAATTTTGCTCCAGCTCGCCAATCAGGTGTTGCCGCAGATCGCCACCGCGCTGCAGTCCTGCAATGAGCCACAGCAAACGAAATTGCGCATCGCCATTGAGTGTCACAGCTGTATTCAGTGGCTGACGCCCGCGCTTGAGAATTTCCGCCAGCACTGGCCGCAGGTGGAGATGGACTTTAAATCGGGAATGACGTTTGACCCCCAGCCGTCGCTTCAGCAGGGCGAACTGGATCTGGTGATGACATCCGATATTCTGCCGCGCAGTGGGCTGCACTACTCACCGATGTTTGATTATGAAGTGCGTCTGGTGTTGGCTCCGGACCATCCGCTGGCGGCGAAAACGCGCGTCACGCCGGAAGATTTGGCGACCGAAACGCTGCTGATTTATCCGGTACAGCGCAGTCGTCTGGATATCTGGCGGCATTTCCTGCAGCCGGCGGGCATCAGCCCGAATCTGAAAAGCGTCGATAACACGCTGCTATTGATTCAGATGGTGGCGGCGAGAATGGGTATTGCGGCGCTGCCGCACTGGGTGGTAGAGAGTTTTGAGCGCCAGGGTCTGGTGGTCACCAAAACCCTGGGCGAGGGATTATGGAGCCGGCTGTACTCCGCCGTGCGCGATGGCGAGCAGCGTCAGCCGGTCACGGAAGCGTTTATTCGTTCAGCGCGGAATCACGCTTGCGACCATCTGCCGTTTGTTCGGAGCGCGGAGCGACCCAATGGCGATGCACCCACAGTGAAGCCAGGATCACCGTTCCCCCAATGATAAAGCTCGGCCAGTGCGGCTGTTCCTGCCAGATGGCCAGGTTCACCAGCAGGCCTGCGGGCACGTGAACGTTGTTCATAATACCCAGCGTTCCGGCGTCTACCTGCGTAGCGCCGTAGTTCCACATAAAATAGCCCAGCCCCGACGCGACCACGCCCAGCCAAATCAGCACGCTCCACTGCACCGTGGTAGTTGGCAATTTCTGCGGATTACCCAGCATGAACCACGCAACAACCGCGACAATAAGCGCCCCCATATAGAACCACGCAAAGGCATTGTGCTGCGGCATCGGGCGGGTTTCCATCAGGCGTTTATAGCCAACCATGCCAATCGCAAAGCTGATGTTCGCGAGCTGAACGAACATCAGCCCGGTCCAGAAGTGATCGCTCACTTTGTCGTAGCGAATAATCGCTGCGCCCGCCACGGCCAACAGCGCGCTCAGCACGTAGCCCCAGCGTAAGCGTCGCTTGCTCAGCAAATCATAAATGAGCGTGATATAGAGCGGCGTCAGCACGGTGAACAGCAGGAATTCTGATACCGACAGATAGACATACGCGCGGAAGCTGAACAGATACATGATGCCGAGCTGCATCGCGCCCACCAGCATATACAGCAGAATGGTTTTGAACGTTTGCCCGCGCAGACGCAGAAAGGGCAGGAACACCAGCGCCGCCAGCCCTACGCGCATCAGCACGGAGAAATAGCTATCGACATGCCCGGCAAGATATTCACCGATCAGGCTGAACGAGAAGGCCCACAGAATAGTGGTGATAATGAGTAGCGCCACAATGCTTGTCTCTCAGGAAGAAGGACAGGCATTGTAGCGGACTCTTCGGTTGACAACTGAGCGTTAATTAGTCAGTTATGACGATTATTCAAGAAACAGCTTACGCAGATAATTCGGTACGGCGTTGTCGCCGTTGGTGCCGATCACTTCCAGCTCCGGGTGCAGATCTTTCAAACGCTGGTGCGCGTTTTCCATGATGCAGCCTTTGCCCGCCATGGAGAGCATTTCAGCGTCGTTCATGCCGTCGCCAAAGGCGATGCAATCTTTCAGCTCAAAGCCCATGCGTTTGGCAACCGCTTCCAGGGCATGGCCTTTAGACACACCGCCCGCCATCACTTCAAGACAGGTCAGCGTGGAGAAGCTAACGTTCACGCGGTCGCCCCACCGCGCGTTAATCGCCTGCTCCAGCGGCAGCAGCTCTTCGTGGGTTTCGCAGACGAAAAACACTTTACTGATCCCTTCCGGCTCCAGTAACGCTGGCTCATACAGCGTGTAGTTAAACACTGCTTCTTTGAAGAAACGCATCTCATCCGGGCGATGACGGTTCATAAACCAGTCGTCGTTGCGATAGACGTTAGTGACGATATTCGGGTTGTCATGCACAACGCCGAACAGATCGGCAGCGATATCGCGATCCAAATCGTGAGTGAAAATCAAATTGCCATCGGTATCGTGCACGCGCGCACCGTTGGAGGTGATCATGTACGCCTTAATCTCCAGGCCGTCGCGGATTTGACCGACGTCAACATGGTGGCGACCTGTCGCGAAGACAAAATTCACGCCACGCGCGGTCAGGAGTTTTAAGGTCTCTTTCGCGTACGGCGATAGGGTGTGATCGGGGGAAAGCAACGTGCCATCTAAGTCAGATGCAACAACCTGGTACATAGGGAAATTTAACCTCAATAGAAAATCAGTTATGCCTGTCGAAAAATTCAACAATGGCGTTTAGCGCGACTGAGCGCATGGCGTCCTTTTCAAAAAGGATCTCATGGAACGCACCGTGTATAACCAGCGGTTTTCCCCCTTCGCAAGGGTGACCCGCCGCAGCGCGCAGTTCGCAAAAGCGTTCATGCATGCGGTTATCCACCACACGCTCCTCTTCTGCCTGAATCAATAGTGTCGGCGTATTATCGTCACCCACGCCTGCCAGCGCAGACTCACCCGCGAGAATACCTTCACGCACCCAGTGATACGTTGGGCCGCCCACGCGCAAACGCGGTTCATCGGCATAGAAACGCAGATTTCGGCGATAACGTTGCCGACTGTGTGTCAGCACGTTAATCGCAAAGGGCAACGCGCGCCAGCGTCCGGTTCCGATAGCGTAGCCCTCGCGAATGCGCTGATGGCCCTCAGCCCAGTCGAGAATATGGCGCACCATCCAGTCTGGAAAGCGCATGACGATGCCGAACATGGGCGCCGAGAGCGCAATGGCGTCGCACTGATGATGGGGAAAGCGCTGTAAAAACAGCGTGGCGATCGCGCCGCCCATAGAGTGCGCAAGAATATAACGTTTACGCCACGGGCCTGGCTGCACTTCCTGCTGCCAGAACGCGGCGAGATCGTCGACATAATCACTGAAATGATCAACGTGGCCGCGATGCGAGTCCGACAGCAAACGCCCGGACCGCCCTTGCCCACGATGGTCGATAATCAGGACATCAAAACCCTGATGGAACAGGTCGTAAGCCAGTTCAGCGTACTTGACGTAGCTTTCAATACGACCGGGGCACACGACGATCACGCGATCGTTTTTGCTGTCCCGAAAACGCACAAAGCGAACCGGGACATTGTCCACGCCCATGATCTCGGCTTCTTCGCGCTGACGCCAGAAATCGGTCAGCGGCCCCATGGAGAAAGCAGCAAATGCGTTCTCGCGTGTTTCCCAGTCCTTTTTCTGCTGAAACATTGGGTTTCCACCCCTGTAAGCCATGGAATATCGTTTTTTCGTGACGCATCACAAAATGCGCTAACAATAGCGTATTGTGGCATAAAAATAGACGATTCGGGAGTTTCAAATGACCTTCGAGTGGTGGTTCGCTTACCTGCTGACATCCATTATCCTGAGCCTTTCACCGGGTTCTGGCGCAATCAATACCATGACCACCTCTATTAGCCACGGTTATCGCGGCGCAGCGGCGTCAATCGCCGGTTTGCAGACGGGCTTGGGGATCCATATCGTGCTGGTCGGCATCGGTTTGGGCACGCTTTTCTCGCAATCGATTCTGGCCTTTGAAGTACTGAAATGGGCGGGTGCGGCCTATCTGATTTGGCTGGGCATCCAGCAGTGGCGCGCGGCGGGCTCCATCAACCTGAATACGCTCGCTCAGACGCAAAACCGCGGTCATCTGTTTAAGCGCGCGGTGTTCGTCAACCTGACCAACCCGAAAAGCATCGTCTTTTTGGCCGCGCTGTTCCCGCAGTTTATCGTCCCGCATCAGCCGCAGGTGATGCAATACGTGGTGCTCGGGGCGACGACCATCATTGTTGATATTATCGTGATGATTGGTTATGCGACGCTGGCGCAGCGAATAGCGGCATGGATTAAAGGGCCTAAGCAGATGAAGGCCCTGAATAAAGTCTTTGGTTCGCTGTTTATGCTGGTTGGCGCGCTGCTTGCGTCAGCGCGTCATGCTTAGCGAGAGATGATGAGATGAATGCCAAAGCCGGCGAACAGTGCGCCGGCAAAGCCGTCGATCCATTTCGCCAGGCGCTGATAGCCACGACGCATTGTCGGGAGCGCGAACAGACTTGCCACCACGGTAAACCAGGCGAACGTTTCCACCACGATCAGCAGGAAAATCCCCCAACGCGCACCTGCTCCCACGTCATCACCGACAAACAGGGAGAAGACGGAACCAAAATAGATAATCGCTTTCGGGTTCGCCAGATTGGTCAGCAGACCTTTCAAAAAGCTGCGGCCACCCGTTGCCAGTTCGACATGAGGTTCGTCCGCCACTTTCTCTTCTTTCTTCAGCGCCCCGCGCAGCATCTGATAACCCATCCAGCACAGGTACAATCCGCCGCCGACCATAATAATGTTATGCAGCCAGGCCATTTTGGCGAGGATCAGATTCAGGCCAAGCAGCGCGACAGCGGCCCACACCATAACGCCCATGGTAATGCCGAGCACACCCATCATTGCTTCTTTGCGGGAACGGCTGACGGCGGTCTGGGATACGAAGAAAAAGTCTGGGCCAGGGCTCATCAGCGCAACGATATGCACCAATGCCACGGTGAGAAAAAGCATTAACATAGTTAACTCGCGGGGAAATAATTCACAGAGCAATCATCCTGGCACTTTTTCGCCGGTCTGACTACTCCTCATCATCACCGTCGGCATGCGAACGAATCAGCGCCATAAACTCTTTACCAAAGCGCTCGAGTTTGCGCGTGCCGACACCGTTGACGCTGAGCATTTCGCTGGCGCTGAGCGGCATCTGCTCGGCCATTTCGATAAGCGTTGCATCGTTGAACACCACATACGGCGGAATGTTCTCTTCATCGGCAATGGCTTTACGCAGCTTGCGCAGTTTGGCGAAAAGCTTGCGGTCGTAGTTTCCGCCGTAGGATTTCTGCATCACGCGTGGTTTCAGGGCGATAACGCGCGGCACGGCGAGCTGTAGCTCAATCTCACCGCGCAGCACCGGACGTGCGGCTTCGGTCAGCTGAAGCGCAGAGTGCTGGGCAATATTCTGTGTCGCGAAACCCAGGTGAATCAGTTGGCGAATAATGCTCACCCAGTGCTCGTGGCTTTGCTCTTTGCCGATGCCGTAGACAGGCAATTTATCGTGGCCCATCTCGCGAATACGCTGATTGTTTGCGCCACGCAGGACTTCTACCACGTAGCCCATCCCGAAGCGCTGATTGACGCGCCCGATAGTCGACAGCGCCTTACGCGCATCCATTAAGCCATCGTACTGCTTCGGCGGATCGAGGCAGACATCGCAGTTGCCGCACGGCTCCTGACGCCCTTCGCCAAAGTAGTTGAGCAGCACCAGACGGCGGCAGGTTTGTGCTTCGGCAAACGCACCCATCGCGTTGAGCTTGTGACGCTCGATATCCAGCATTTGCCCTTGCGGTTTCTCTTCAAGACAGCGACGCAGCCAGGCCATATCCGCCGGATCGTAAAACAGCATCGCTTCCGCAGGCAGGCCGTCACGCCCGGCACGGCCCGTTTCCTGATAGTAGGATTCGATATTGCGCGGGATGTCGAAATGCACCACAAAGCGCACGTTGGGTTTGTTGATCCCCATCCCGAAGGCGACCGTTGCAACCACGATCTGCAGGTCGTCGCGCTGGAATTTCTCCTGCACGTCGGCACGGATGTGGTTCTCTAACCCTGCGTGATAGGCCGCGGCGCTAAAGCCACGGGTTTGTAAACGCGCGGCGGTGTCTTCCACCTTCGCACGGCTATTGCAGTAGATGATGCCCGATTTGCCGCGCTGCTCCTGCACATAGCGCAACAGCTGATCCAGCGGCTTGAATTTTTCCATCAGCATGTAGCGGATGTTGGGGCGGTCAAAGCTGCTGACCTGGATAAACGGATCGTTAAGTCCAAGAAGACGGACGATATCCTGACGGGTTGTGTCGTCAGCCGTGGCGGTAAGCGCCATAAACGGCAGTTCGGGGAAGCGCTGACGCAGCTGACCGAGGGCGGCATACTCCGGGCGGAAATCGTGCCCCCACTGCGAGATACAGTGCGCTTCATCCACCGCCAACAGAACCGGGTTCCAGTGCGCGAGATGATCGAGGAAGTTATCCAGCATCAGGCGTTCCGGCGCGATATACAGCAGGCGGATCTGCCCGGTGCGACAACCCGCCATCACCTCTTGCTGCTGCTCGCGAGTTTGCGTCGAGTTCAGACAGGCCGCCGCCACGCCGTTGGCGAGGAGCTGATCCACCTGGTCTTTCATCAGAGAAATAAGGGGAGAGACCACAACCGTCAGGCCATTAAGCACCAGCGCGGGCACCTGATAGCAGAGCGATTTCCCGCCACCGGTCGGCATCACCACCAGGCAATCACGGCCTTCCAGCACGGTTTCAATGATGGTTTCCTGGCCAGGACGGAACTGCTGATAGCCAAAGGTTTCCTGCAAAACCTGTTTAGCCAGCGATTCCTGATTCAATACTTCCGCCTGCGCCACGTTAACTCCATATGCCAGAAATAAGACTTTGAACGAGCAAAAATCATCCCAAAGGACGAGCATGATAAACGCTCGCCAGAAGAATATCGACTTGGTTTTGACTCAAAGCAGAAATTTGCGAGGCCGCAAGCATCGGGTCACGCGCCTCGCGTGACGCATCAAACCCTGCTCACAAAAGTATTCGCCATACATATTTAACCAACTGATTTATATTAAATTTTGATAACACAAAATGGTTACCTTATATGATGGATTTGGGCGTTTATTACTCATCTTTATTGCCTGTAGAAAGGACAGATTATGAGATGGAACCCTATTAAAGCATCGGACTATGCCAGGCAACATGCGATGAGTTCATCCCACAGATTATGCGCGACTTACGTGCGTCACGCACTTCAAGCTGGTGGAATTATTATCTCTGGGGTGCGCTTAGCGAAAGATTATGGACCAGCTCTGGAAAGCGCGGGGTTTGTTGCGATGGGACCAGGGCAAACCCTGTTAGCTGGCGATATCATCGTCATTCAACCCTAGCCTGGAGGGAACCGCGCGGGGCATATCGCAATTTATGATGGGAGTACATGGTACTCAGACTTTAAACAGCGTGATATGTGGGCAGGCCCCGGCTACAGAACGACTCGCCCCCCGCACAAAATCTACAGGAAAAAATAATGTTAAAAGGACTTTTCCTCACCGTGCTGTCGCTAATGTTGTTTGCCTGCGGTAGTTATCAAAACGATAATCCCGAAACCACAACGCGATTGTTTTACCAGCAGTACCTACATGCGTTTGCCGATTTTGATCCCGCGGATGCGGAACATTCCCCCCTGGCCGATAACTCGCCCCTCCTCAGAGAGTTTGTAGCCTCTGATACACGATCCAGGATCGCTGAGATTCAACAGATTTACGAACAGGAGATTCTGGAAGCCGATTATTTCACTTACAGTCAGGACTACGCGCCAGAATGGGTTGAACTGCTGGAGGTTGGTAAAGCACATATGCAGCTCGGAGGGGCTACTCTTCAGGTCAATCTTGGGATCGGTGAAAAAAAGCCACTACAATTAATGGTCTATCTCAGACGAGAGGACGACAGGTGGAAAATATACCGGGTCAGAGACATCACCAATAATTACGAACAGACTATTTTTGACGATGCTGCAATCAAGGCTGCCAGAGCTTATTCACGATAACGCCCGGAGGCGCTGCGCTTACCGGGCCTACGATTTCATATCCAGGCCGGGCAAACACACCGCCTCACGGGTGCTCTCTGTCAGAAAATATCGTTCAGCATTACGCCCACACCCACACGGGTCTGGTTGAAGTTATAGTCGATGAGCGATTCACCGTAACCGCTGTAAACCTGCGTGTAGATGCGCATATGCCTGGTCACCGGATAGCTCAGGCCCAGTTCCGCGCCGCCGTAGCCAGTGTTCCAGTTATATTGCCCCTTCGCACTCAGTACCGCATCACCCAGCTGATAGCCCACTTTAAGTTGATAGTAGCCCATGTACTTGGTGATATCTGGATTATCGTCGGTGCTTCCCAGCACGTACCACGGCTTAACTTCCAGCATCCAGTTACCGTTTTGCGCCATCAAACGCGTATAGAGACGGTTCCAGCTGCGGGAAGTGGGGTCGGCGCGGCCATTCGAATCGTGGTTATAACCAAATTCAACGTCGCGTAAGGTCCAGCCAGCAAACTCGTCATCCGTTGCAAAACCAAGGAACAGCTGTGGCTCGTAGTTGGTTTCGCGGAAGGGGGAAGACTCACCGCTGTTAGACAGCTGCCACCAGGATTTCTGCGTGTAAGACGCGCCCAGCACTGAACTCGGCCCTAAAATACCGCGCCAGAGCGGAAACGCCAGGCTGAGCTGGAATTTAACTTCATCTTTACGCGCATTATCTGACCAGCTGTAAGAGCTAATGGCCTCTTTATTGATGTCGCTGGTTTGAGTGTAAATCAGATAATTAGTGTCATACGGGTAAAGCGTGAACGGATTGTCATGCTCCTGAAGAAGGTTCGCAATAATGCTGCCGTGAACGGCGGGCTTATCATGAACTTCCTTAATCGTGGCTTCCTGCGCAAATGCCGTAAAAGGCAGCGCAATCGCCGCCAGTAACCAACCCAGATACGTCCGCATCGGTGGTGCTCTCCTGCGAAATAAAATTTTGTGAATATTATGAGCAGCTCATTCTACCTATTTCTTCGTTTACGTCTCCCCCTCGTTTCCGAAAGTGGAAATTCGTATGTCAGAAGCATAAAATCAACATCTCATTAACAATAAGGATGTGATTTCTGATGTCAGCCACGCTTACCGCTGAAGACGCTTTGAAACTTGTGGGCGAGATTTTTGTTTACCATATGCCTTTTAACCGTGCGCTCGGGCTTGAACTGGAGCGTTACGAGAAAGGGTTTGCCCAACTCAGTTTCAACAATCAGCCCATGATGGTCGGCAACTGGGCGCAAAGTATTTTGCATGGTGGCGTGATCGCCTCCGCGCTGGATGTCGCCGCAGGGCTGGTTTGCGTCGGCAGTACGCTGGCGCGTCACGACACCATCAACGAAGATGAGTTGCGCCAGCGCTTATCAAGGATGGGCACCATCGATTTACGCGTGGACTATTTACGCCCAGGCCGTGGCAATCGCTTCACCGCCACCAGCAGTTTGCTGCGCGCGGGCAATAAAGTCGCCGTCGCCCGCGTCGAATTGCACAATGAAGAACAAGTTTACATCGCCAGCGCAACGGCCACTTATATGGTGGGTTGAGGCGCCAAAATCGGGTAAAATTACTTCACTTTCTTGTCACGGATTTTATCGATGGATGCTAAACAGACGCGGCAGGGCGTTTTACTCGCTCTTGCCGCTTATTTTATTTGGGGTATCGCACCCGCCTACTTCAAGCTGATTTACTACGTACCAGCCGACGAAATCCTTACCCACCGCGTAATCTGGTCATTTTTCTTTATGGTGGCGCTGATGAGCGTCAGCCGCCAGTGGTCAGGCGTGAAAAAGCTGCTGCAAACGCCGAAGAAAATTTTTCTGCTCGCCCTTTCAGCAGTGCTGATTGGTGGAAACTGGCTGCTGTTTATCTGGGCGGTTAACAATCATCACATGCTCGAAGCCAGCCTCGGTTACTTTATCAACCCGCTGGTGAATATCGTGTTGGGGATGCTGTTCCTCGGCGAACGTTTCCGCCGCATGCAGTGGGTGGCAGTACTGCTGGCGCTGTGCGGCGTGCTGGTTCAGCTCTGGACGTTTGGGTCGCTGCCGGTCATCGCGTTGGGCCTGGCGTTTAGCTTTGCATTTTATGGTCTGGTGCGGAAAAAAATCGCCGTCGAAGCGCAAACCGGGATGCTGTTCGAAACCTTGTGGTTGCTCCCGCTGGCAGCGATTTACCTGTTCGGGATTGCCGACAGCAGCACCAGCCATATGGGCAGCAATCCGTGGTCGCTGAATTTGATGCTGATCGCCGCCGGGGTGGTCACCACCATTCCGCTGCTGTGCTTTACCGGCGCGGCGACGCGTTTGCGCCTGTCCACGCTGGGCTTCTTCCAGTATATCGGCCCAACGCTGATGTTCCTGTTGGCGGTAATGTTCTACGGGGAAGTGCCGGGGGCCGATAAAATGGTGACGTTTGCGTTCATCTGGGTCGCGTTGGCGGTATTCGTTGCCGATGCGCTTTATACCCAACGCAGAATGAAGAAAGGATTGTAGGGTTTAGCCCTCTCCTGCTCGGGAGAGGGCATCTGCCTTAAAGCCAGTTGCGGCGCTTGAAGTACAGATACGGCGCCAGCCCGGCAAGCAGCATAAAGATAATCGCGCCAGGGTAGCCAAAGCTCCACTTCAGTTCCGGCATAAACTCAAAGTTCATCCCGTAGCTGGATGCCACCAGCGTTGGCGGCAGGAACACCACGGAGACCACCGAGAAGATTTTGATGATGCGGTTCTGCTCGATGTTGATAAAGCCCATCGCCGCCTGCATCAGGAAGTTCACCTTCTGGAACAAGGATTCGTTGTGTGGCAACAGGGATTCGATATCGCGCAAAATTTCACGCGCCTGCTCAAGCTGACCACTCGGTAAACGCGCCTTACGCACCAGGAAGTTCAACGCACGCTGGGTATCCATCAGACATAAACGCACTTTCCAGCCGATATCTTCCTGCTCCGCCAACGTCGACAGCGCTTCGTCATATTCATCGCCCTGATGGCCTTCCATGATCACGCGGCTCAGCTTTTCCAGATCGCTGTAGATGTTTTCGATTTCATCCGCCAGCTGTTCAATTTTGGTTTCGAACAGATCGAGCAGCAGCTCGTAGGCGTTGCCGTCGACCATCGCCTGGCTACGGGCGCGCATGCGGTAGAGCCGAAATGCCGGCAGTTCACGCTCACGTAAGGTGAACAAGCGGCCATCGCGAATGGTAAATGCCACGGTGGAGTTACCGGCGTGGTCGTCCGCATCTTCATAAAAGAAAAAGGAGTGAATATGCAGGCCGTCTTCGTCTTCAAAAAATCGCGCGGATGCTTCGATATCTTCCAGTTCAGGACGGGTTGCCAGGCTTTGTCCGAGTTCTGATTGTACGCGCAAGCGTTCATCGTCGTCCGGCTCGACCAGATCCACCCATACGGCATCAATGAGGGGCTGTGACTCTTCAGCTTCAAGCCGAATCAGTCGGTTTTTTTCGAGTTGAAATGCGCTCAACATGACCGGGACTCCCAATGCAAAAAATATCGGACAGTTCGGTGGGCACACAGAAACAATAAGGGTTTCAGACCATTAAACAGCCTGACTCAGCGCGACGGGAAAAAACAGATCGCTGACAACCACTAAGGCCATCAGCAAGAGGAGATAGCCTTAGGAGTTGTTCCTGGATGACAGGGAATTGAGCCAGTATGTACTGGGTGTGTCCAAGGCGAATGTCCTCTTAGCGTAATCGTGCGCGCATGTTACGCCAGCTATAATAGTGGCGTCAACACGCAGCGGAACGCTGAAGGGCATTTAATAGCCGCCAGCTATTAAGGCTAGCAGATTATTACAAAATAATGATATTTTTCTGAACGTTACACATTTTCCAGCCGCGCATAAGCGGCGACCAGCCATTTGATACCCTGTCCCTGGAACGCCACCTGCAGGCGACTGTGTTCGCCGCTCCCTTCCAGATTCACAATAGTGCCTTCACCAAATTTCGAATGGCGGACGCGCTGGCCAAGCTTGTAGCCGGTGTCATTTTCCGAGATCGGCGTTCCCATCCGCTGATGGTTAACCGGACGGCTGATGCTGGCGCGCAGGCGCACCTCTTCGACGCAGGCTTCCGGTAGTTCGCCGATAAAGCGCGACGGACGGTGATAGACCTCTTTGCCATACAGACGACGCGTTTCGGCGTAGGTCAGCGTCAGCTTCTCCATCGCACGCGTCACGCCCACATAGGCCAGACGACGCTCCTCTTCCAGACGTCCGCCTTCATCCAGCGACATCTGGCTCGGGAACATCCCCTCTTCCATCCCGACAATAAACACTTGCGGGAACTCCAGCCCTTTGGCGGAGTGCAGCGTCATCAATTGAACCGCATCCTGCCAGGTATCCGCCTGCCCTTCGCCCGCTTCCAGCGCCGCGTGGGAGAGGAATGCCTGCAGCGGCATCAAATCTTCGTCTTCTTCGTTGTAGCTGAACTGACGCGTTGCCGTCACCAGTTCCTCTAAGTTCTCGATACGCGTCTGGCCCTTTTCGCCCTTTTCCTGTTCATACATCATGCGCAGGCCCGAATCCTTCACCACACGGTCCGTCTGAACGTGCAGCGGCATATCGGCGGTTTCTTGTGCCAGGGCGTCAATCAGTTCAATAAAACGCTGTAACGCGCTAGCTGCGCGCCCGGCCAATGCTTTTTCCTGCAATAGCTCGCGGCAGGATTGCCATAGCGTGAGCTGGCGCTCACGAGCAGCCTGACGCACCACGTCCAGGGTGCGATCGCCGATTCCGCGCGTTGGGGTATTCACGACACGCTCAAACGCCGCATCGTCGTTACGGTTAGCAATCAGACGCAGATACGACAGCGCGTCTTTGATTTCCTGACGTTCAAAGAAGCGCATGCCGCCATAGATGCGGTATGGCATGCTGACTTGCAACAGCGCCTCTTCGAGCACGCGCGACTGGGCGTTACTGCGATAGAGAATGGCGCATTTTTCCAGCGCGCCGCCGTTGTCCTGCCAGGTTTTGATGCGATTAACCACAAAACGCGCTTCGTCCAGTTCGTTGAACGCGCAGTAGATTGAAATCGGTTCGCCGTCGACGCCGTCGGTCCACAGCTTTTTGCCCAGTCGCCCGTTGTTATTCTCAATCAGGGCGTTGGCGGCGCTCAGAATATTGTTCGTCGAGCGGTAGTTTTGCTCCAGACGAATAGTTTCTGCGCCAGGGAAATCATTGAGAAAGCGCTGAATGTTTTCGACCTGCGCGCCACGCCAGCCGTAAATCGACTGGTCATCATCGCCCACGATCATCACTTTACCGGTGTCACCCGCCAGCATGCGGATCCACGCGTACTGAATGTTGTTGGTATCCTGGAATTCATCCACAAGGATGTTGGTAAAGCGTTCGCGATAATGCTGAAGAATATGCGGCTTGTTCAGCCACAGCTCATGCGCGCGCAGCAGCAGCTCGGCGAAATCCACCAGACCCGCACGATCGCATGCTTCCTGATAAGCCTGATAAACCTTCTGCCAGGTTTGCTCAACCGGATTGCCAAAGCTCTGAATATGGTGCGGACGCAGCCCTTCGTCTTTTTGACCGTTGATGTACCACATCGCCTGACGCGGCGGCCATTGCTTCTCGTCGAGGTTCATCGCCTTGATCAGACGTTTCAGCAAACGCAGCTGGTCTTCGCTGTCGAGGATCTGGAAATCCTGTGGCAGATTAGCGTCCATATGGTGCGCACGCAGCAGTCGGTGCGCCAGCCCGTGGAACGTGCCCACCCACATGCCGCCTTGGCTGGTGCCCATCAACTGGGCAATACGATGGCGCATCTCCGCCGCCGCTTTGTTGGTAAACGTCACGGCCATAATGGAATACGGCGAGCTGTTTTCTACGCTCTGCAACCACGCGATGCGGTGAACCAGAACACGCGTCTTACCACTGCCCGCCCCTGCCAGCACCAGCATATTGGTCCGCGTCGCGGCGACCGCTTCACGTTGTTTGTCATTAAGGCTGTCGAGCAGGTAAGAAACGTCCATTGGCACCGCCAGAAGTCATCTGCCCGGCGGCGTTTTATCTGCCGGACATACTGTTGATTTATACAATACTGCTGGTGATTATATCAGCGTGGTGAGGGATGCCAACCGCGAAATTTCTACGTGTGGTAACAGGCGGCTGTCGACGGTCTGCATCAGGTCGGCGTTTTCAGGTTTGATCCAGCAGGCCTGCATGCCGCAGCGGATCGCCCCGGCGACATCAGTCGTCAGATCGTCGCCGACGTGCAGAATTTCGCCCAGCGGCAACGCCAATTTTTCTGCCGCCAGATGATACATATCGCTAAACGGTTTTGAACGCCCGTGCGGACCGGCGCGGAAGACAAACGTAAAATAGTCGCCAAGCCCGAACAGCTCCGGCTGGGCGTTGCCGTTGGTGATCGCCACCAGCGGCCATTTTTCGGCCAGTTTCGCCAGCGTGTCGTGCGTCTCTTGCGGCACGTCGATTCGGCTGCGCCATTTGGCAAAATTGGCCATTGACGCTTGCGCGCCCAGCGCGGCTTCGGCTGCCGTGAGACCCGCATTGATCATCGCCTGTTCCACCGCACGACGACGCCATTCGGTCACATCGTGATAAATGTCCGGCTCCGTCTCGCGCAACGCCTGACGCAAACGCTGAAAATCGGTGTTTTGCAGGGTTTTTAAGGAAGGATGATAATTTTGTACAAACGCCAGCGCTTCCTTTTCGGTGCGTAAAATCACCTGACGGTTGTCATAAAGCGTGTCATCAAGATCAAAAGTCAGCGCAGAAATCTGACCTAATAGGCGGTAAAAACGCATTATTTCCCCCGTTTGGCGCGCGGATGCGCCGAGTCATAGACTGACGCAAGATGTTGAAAATCAAGATGGGTATAGATCTGGGTGGTGGATAAATTGGCGTGACCTAACAGCTCCTGCACGCCGCGCAGGTCACCGCTGGATTCAAGCATATGCGTCGCAAACGAATGGCGCAGTTTGTGCGGATGGACATGGCTGTTCAGCCCCTGCTTTATGCCCCACTCGGCAAACCGTTTTTGCACGTTGCGCGCCGAAATTCGCTTCCCCAGCTTCGAGAGAAACAGCGCGTTTTCCTCTGCGCCAAACAGCCCACGCAGATCCAGCCAGTGTTCAATCCAGGCCACCGCATTGCGGCCAATCGGCAAGCGTCGCTCTTTGCTGCCTTTGCCCATTACCCACACTTCGCCGGTATCCAGATCGAGGTGTTTGAGATCTAAATTCACCAGTTCAGACAGACGCAATCCCGCACCGTACATCACTTCCAGCATGGCGCGATCGCGCACTGCCAGCGGATCGTTAAGGTCGATATTGAGCAGGCGATTCACATCATCAACGTCGATATTTTTCGGCAGATGACGCGGGGCTTTGGGGGTAGAAATACCTTTTGCCGGATTGGCTTTGAGTTCGCCCTGGCTGACCAGCCAGTCGAAGAAACTGCGCAACGCCGACAGACGTAGCGCCAGGCTCGCCGGACCCAGACCTTTACGACGACTGCGCACAACAAGCGCCCGCACGGTCGCGGCATCGCATAGCGGCCAGCTTTTCAGGCCAATCTCTTCCGCCAGCTGCATGATCGCATCCAACTGGCGCTGATAGTTCAGCAGCGTAATCGGGCTGAGCTGGCGTTCGACGCCGAGATAGCGCAGAAAACGCGCGACGAAGGAGCTAAGAGGAGCGTCCGTCATACGCGCTCAATCCAGCGCTCCAGCAGCTCCGGCAGCATCAGGGCAATTTCCTGCAGCAAATGCGTGCCCTGCCCCTGTTCGTAATGGTGCGCGTCGCGGCTGGTGAATAACATCACGCCCAGATCCCCTTCGCGCCCCATCAGCGACATCGCCACTGAGCCAATCGCTTTGGCTTCCGGCAGTACCACCAGCAGCTCAGGTCCGTTCAGTGGCCCAAGATAGTGATGCTCATGCCCAAGACGCTGGATGCGCAGCGGTTCAAACGTTTGACGATTCAAGGCCAGATGGGTAAAACCGGACGGCGCGCCGATGCGCCAGCGATCGGGGAACAGACGAATGGTCGCCCCCGCCAGGCCTATTTCGCGCGCCCAGCGGTGGAAACGGCTGAGAAACTCTTCCAGGCTGTGCGCCGACGCCAGCCGCGCCTGCAAATTCAGCAGACGATAAAACAGGCTTTCGTTATTACTGGCCTGTTCCATCAGCAGCGTCATGTTTTCTTCGAGTTGATCGATGTGTTTACGCGAACGCGCCATGTGCCATTCAACCAGCGACACGGTATCGCGCACGGGATGCGGCACGCGCATTTGTTCAACCACGCGTGCATTGCGGATAAAAAACTCAGGATTGCGCAGCAGATAATCAACAACAGCCCGGTCATCCAGTTCCGTCATTATTTCCTGCAGTTCTTCCCCTGGTTGTTTCATAGATGGATAAACCCGTCATAAACATGTGCCGCCGGGCCAGTCATAAACAGCGGATGACCCGGACCTTTCCAGGCGATATCAAGACGACCGCCCGGCAATTCCACGCGAACCTCTTCTGCCAGTAAACCTTGCGATATACCAACAGCCACGGCCGCACAAGCGCCGCTGCCACAGGCCCGCGTTTCGCCCGCGCCGCGCTCGTAGACGCGCAGGCGGATGTGTTCACGCTTCATCACCTGCATAAATCCGATATTCGCCCGCTCCGGAAAGCGCTCGTGGCTTTCCATGATGGGGCCGAGGATTTCCACGGCGGCCGTATCAACATCATCCACCTGAATCACGCAGTGGGGATTTCCCATCGAGACGACGCCGCACAATACTGTCTGCTCGGACGCGCGCATAATATAGGTCTTTTCCGCTTTGATGGCGCGAAACGGTACGGCTGATGGCTCGAAGTTGGGCTCGCCCATGTTCACGCGCACCAGCTCATCGTCTGTGACGCTTAATACCATGCGGCCATTCGCCGTGCTCACGCAGATATCGCGCTTGTTGGTCAGGCCTTTCAGACGCACAAAGCGGGCGAAACAGCGCGCGCCGTTGCCGCACTGCGAGACTTCACTGCCGTCAGCATTAAAGATGCGATAGTGAAAATCGAGATCCGGATCGTACGGCGGTTCGACCACCAGCAGTTGATCAAAACCGACGCCCACATGCCGATCCGCCAGGCGGCGAATCAGCTCTGGTGAGAAAAAGACATTCTGCGTTACCGCGTCGACGACCATAAAATCGTTGCCAAGGCCATGCATTTTAGAGAACTGCATCATCTACTCCATTGCGCGGGTACCGAAACTGGTTCTCAGTAATTGACCTGGCTTGGGCCACCGTTATCGCCGCGATCGTTGCTCACAGGCGTGGATGACTCAATCTGGCTGTTCACCGGTTTCGTCGGCGGTGGCGCGGATTTATCCGCAGGCGGGAAATAGAGCGGTCCCTTCAGTCCACAGCCGGTCAGGCTAAACAGAGTGACGAGAACGGCAAGCGTTCGAAAAACGTTTTTCATTAGTGGTGGCCCGTAAGTTCATGCTTTCTGTTTCTATCATCGCAGGAGAAGACACAAAAGCAAGAGTTTGCCGCTTTCCTGCAACGGGATTTATTTAGCGTTATACTCCCGCCATCACGAAAAACAGGAACAAAACCATGAATGACAGTGAATTTCATCGCCTTGCCGATAACTTGTGGCAGACCATTGAAGCGCGTCTGGACGACTGGGAGGGCGACAGCGATATAGATTGTGAGATCAACGGCGGCGTGCTGACACTAAGCTTTGAGAACGGCAGCAAAATTATTATTAATCGCCAGGAGCCGCTTCATCAGGTGTGGCTGGCAACAAAACAGGGCGGCTACCATTTCAATCTGAAAGGGGACGACTGGATTTGCGACCGTAGCGGCGAGATGTTCTGGGATTTGCTGGAACAGGCGGCGACGCAACAGGCAGGCGAAGAGATCAGTTTCCGAGGTTAACAGTCACGAGCTTCTCGTCAGAGACGGTTTTTGCTGTTAGCACCCTCTCCCGTGGGAGAGGGTCGGCCCGCACTCAGGAAAAATACTGCTGTAACAGCGGCTGGTTTTCGTCCAGGTTCTCCGGAGGGGCTGCAACCATCTGATTGCGGAACGGAAGCACCTGTGCCCGCCCATCGACTTTCACGATCTGATAGAACTGCGGCAGGTTGAAGTTGATGAAGCTTGAGCCGTAGGTAAAGCGATCGTGCGATGACGAATAGAAGCGGCTCACATCGCGAACCAAATCTTCTTTGCTCCCTTCGCAGTGGTGATAAACCTCTGCACGGTTGGTCTCATCCAGAATGTAAATGTTAAATCCAGATTGATCATCCGCTTCTTCGAAGAAGAACTGAATAATCCCTTCGCTGGCAAAGCCATCCACCACCTGCGGCAGACTCACTGGATTGGTTTCGACCTGAACGGACAGGCTGTGCAGCTTGTTGTGCGATATGGCACCATAAAACTCGATCGCGTTTTCCAGTTTTTGCACGGACACATTCAGGCGTTCGAAGAACAGGCCCCAGGTCTGGCCGGAAACGCGCAGCGCTTTGAAACGCCCGGTTTCATGGCGGGTGCTCGAAAGGCGCAGTTCAATACACTCAGAGACGAGCTGCTGGACGCGAGTACGGATCAGGCCCCGCAGATGCTGGCTGTAGCAGAACACTTCGACGCTGTCTGGCGGCGCGGCATCCTGATGCATCTTCCCGAGAATCGTTTTTAACGCCTCAATCATCGCCTGCTCGCCGTTGAAATGCAGGGTTCGTACTTCGTTCCACGAGTTGCGATACAGCAAGTCAACGCTGCCAATCAGGCAATTTTGCTGCTCGCCAAAGCTGAAGACATCCAGCTTACGGAAATCAAAATGGACTACCTGATTGCGGAATGCCGCCGTCGGGTCGTATTCCAGGTTGACGATAATCGCCAGATGACGAATTTCACACGGGCTGTAGAGCGCCTTCGGCGTCGGCGCAGGCAGACGCAGCGGGAAGTGATGCGACACGTCCGCGACCATCTCCTGCAGCTTGGCTAAATCAACAACGTCGTTGCCCTTAATAAACAGGCGAGTGCGAGAGGTCAGCAGGCCGTTAAACCAGGCCCAGGCCACCAGCTTGTTAAGATAGCGGTTATATTCCAGCGGCTGATGGCTAACGATCGAATCCATGCTTGGCGCACGGTTGTAGAGATACCAGCCGGTGCGGTTCGCGCGACCTGGCGGGACATAAATAAAGGTCAGATTAAGCTCTGAAAGATCCGGTGAAATCTGCGGGTTAACCAGCGTGACTTTGCCAGGCAGCGCTTCAAACGCCGCGTACAGTTTACGGGTCAAAACACCGATATCCTGCGGGCTGGCGGAAACACTGAGGTTATTGCGGCGGGCAAAGCGAATCAGGTTACGGTAGCTCTGCATCATCGCATCAAGCAATTCGTTGTGCGCTTCACGTACCTGATCGATTTTCCAGTTGGCGCGGTTATCGAGCATGGACAGACGTTCTTCGTCCCATCCCCACTCTTTGACAAGCTGACTGACCACTTCACGACGCCAGCCAACGCATGCGCGTTCGCGGCTGAGTTTTTCACAGACTTTGAGATAGAAACATCGACGCACCAGATCGAGACGCGTGTGGTCATCGATGGCTTTCAGGTATTCGGTGACGCGTTCCAGCATCATGCAGTAGGCATCAAGCCCGAAGGAGACAATTTCCCCATCATGCAGACGCTGTTTGATATCTTTTGCCAGCAGGCGTGGCGTGGGGTATTCCCAGGAATACGCCTCAAGCAGCAGCGTTTTTAACACCGCTTTGTACGGTGAATCGATACTTTTATAGAGCTGCCACAGGCTTGCGCCAAAGTATTCTTCAGCAGACAGGGAGCTTAAGCCGCCCAGATCCAGCCATTCGTTTGGCGTTAATACACCCTGCGAATAGAGCGACATGACGTAATCGTCGTAATGCTCTTCTTCTTCGCACGGCACCATATTCCACAGAATACGCTTACCGGCGAGGCGCACAGCACTGCGATAAAATTCATCCAGCAGTAAAATGTGCTGCGTTGAGCCGCAGTCTTCACCACCCAGACTGCCACTTTCATTATGGCGGAAACGGTTTTCATCAATCAGGAAGAAACTGACTTCCACACCCAGCGACGCCGCCCAGCTTTCGAGCAGGCTGCATTTACGCTGCAACAGCTGACGCTCTTCGTTATCAAGCCAGGACTGATGGCAAACCCAAATATCCAGATCAGAAGAACAGCTTTGCCCTACCGATGAGGTACTCCCCATGGTGTAAATGCCGGTAATAGGCAACTCACCTTCTGGAGATTCCTGCGTCGGCATACCGCGGTAGAGTTCGAGTTCGCTGAGGTAATGCTGTTGGGTTTCATCAGGCGTGTAGATGCAGATGCCCTTGGGAACGTTACCGTCAAGGTAGCCCGGCATCAGCGGATGGTGGTAGTGCAATAATGTAGGCAGCAGACTGTAAACCTGTTGGAAAGCAGGCCCCATGGCAGCAAGCGCACGATCCACGCGCAATTGATTTATGGCATCCAGTCTCTGTTTCAGAGTCTCAATATAGAGGTACAAGACATATCGCCTGATGTTTCCGGACGTAGCAACCGTTCAATAAAGCGAAAGATTACGAGCCCGCAGTATTTCAAAAAAGAACCGTTACCCTTTTTCGTCCTTATCATTATGGTGGCACAGACGAAAAAATGGTCTAAAACGTGATCAATCTAACACCTTGCCGATTGACCGTAAAGAAAGATGCGCTACAGACAAGTGTAGCATCGATCTTAACGTGTAAATTCCTTAATACGGCTGCGGATGGGCAGAGCACCGCCTCGTCCCTCTCCCCCTCATCGACCGTAAAACTGACATCCCAGAGTCAACAATGTTAGGATGGGCGGCGGACGATAAGGACGGTAACAAGCATGTTAGACAATGTTTTGAGAATTGCCACACGCCAAAGCCCACTCGCGCTTTGGCAGGCACAATATGTTAAGCAGCGCCTCGAAGCCTGCCATCAGGGGTTGCGTGTTGAACTGGTACCGATGGTGACGCGCGGCGATGTGATTCTTGATACGCCACTGGCAAAAGTGGGCGGAAAAGGCTTGTTTGTCAAAGAGCTGGAAATCGCACTGCTTGAGAACCGCGCCGATATCGCTGTCCATTCTATGAAGGATGTTCCGGTCGAATTCCCAGAAGGATTAGGGCTGGTGACAATTTGCGAGCGCGAAGATCCCCGCGATGCTTTCGTTTCAAACCACTACGCTTCCCTGGACGATTTGCCGGCAGGAAGCGTGGTTGGCACGTCAAGTTTACGCCGTCAGTGTCAGCTGGCTGAACGCCGCCCAGATTTGGTTATCCGCTCTCTGCGCGGAAACGTCGGAACGCGCCTCGGCAAGCTCGATAATGGTGATTATGATGCCATTATTCTGGCGGTCGCTGGCCTTAAACGCCTTGGGCTGGAATCACGAGTTCGCGTCGCGATGCCACCAGAACTGTGCCTGCCCGCCGTCGGTCAGGGCGCCGTGGGGATTGAATGTCGTCTCGATGACGACCGCACCCGCGCGCTGCTCTCTCCGCTAAATCATGATGAAACCGCCATTCGCGTCCAGGCTGAGCGGGCAATGAATATGCGTCTTGAAGGCGGCTGTCAGGTTCCGATTGGCAGCTATGCTGAATTGATTAACGGTGAACTTTGGCTGCGCGCATTAGTGGGCGCGCCGGACGGAACACAAATGGTGCGCGGTGAGCGCCGCGGCTTGCCACAAGATGCCGAAATCCTGGGTGTATCACTGGCCGAAGAGCTGCTTGATAACGGCGCGCGCGCGATCCTGGCAGACGTTTATAACGGAGAACCCCCAGCATGAATATTCTCGTCACCCGCCCGTCTCCCGCAGGAGAGCAATTAGTGAGCCGTCTGCGCGCACTTGGGCAGGTGGCATGGAGCTTTCCGCTGATTGAGTTCTCCCCGGGTCGCGAGCTTTCCACGCTCGCCGACTCGCTTTATGCCCTGCAGGAAGGCGATCTCGTTTTCGCTTTGTCACAACATGCCGTGGAGTTTGCGCATGCCCAGTTGCAGCAAGAAAACACGCGCTGGCCGACTGCACCGCACTATTTTGCCATCGGGCGTACCACCGCTCTGGCATTGCATACCGTCAGTGGAATTGACGTTCGCTATCCATTAGATCGGGAAATCAGCGAAGTCTTGCTACAATTACCTGAATTACAAACTGTTGCTGGAAAGCGCGCGCTGGTTCTTCGCGGAAACGGTGGGCGTGAATTATTGGGCGAAACCTTAACGGATCGCGGCGCAGAGGTCACTTTTTGCGAGTGCTATCAGCGCTGTGCGAAATATTATGATGGGGCAGAAGAGGCGATGCGCTGGCACCTGCGCGGCGTGGATACGCTGGTGGTCACCAGCGGCGAAATGCTGCAACAGCTCTGGTCGCTGATTCCGCAATGGTATCGTGAAAATTGGTTACTCCGCTGCCGACTGCTGGTCGTCAGTGAGCGTCTGGCGAACCTCGCCCGGGAATTGGGCTGGCAAGAGATTCGGATCGCTGATAACGCCGACAACGATGCGCTGCTGCGCGCATTACAATAACTCTCATAATGGGAAGCCATAATGACGGAACACGAAAAATCCTCCGCCGTGGTTGAAGAGACCAGGGAGACTGTGGAGA
The DNA here is from genome assembly GCF_045627565.1 of Lelliottia sp. Lineage (NCBI taxonomy): Bacteria > Pseudomonadati > Pseudomonadota > Gammaproteobacteria > Enterobacterales > Enterobacteriaceae > Lelliottia > Lelliottia sp. Next base: position 49,469 of record NZ_JAZQNX010000037.1, read on the forward strand.
TCACGCCACAGCCAGAGACGACTGAGAAAACAGTTGAGAAGAAAAACGGCAATAACAAAACCAGTCTGGCGCTGAGCGCTATCGCCATTGCCATTGCGCTGGCGGCAGGCGTTGGCTTGTATGGCGTGGTGAAAAAACAAGCGACAAATCAGTCGGCGACCAGCGATGCGCTGGTGAATCAGATAACGGCCCTGCAAAAAGCGCAAGAAACGCAGAAAGCCGAGCTGGAAAGCGTGATTAAGCAGCAATCAACGCAGCTTGCCGAAGCGAATACGAAGCAAGAAGAGCTGACCAAACAGCTGGGTGAAGTGCAAGAAAAAGTCGCGACGATTTCGGGAACGGATGCCAAAACCTGGCTGCTTTCGCAGGCGGATTTCCTGGTGAAACTGGCCGGGCGCAAGCTGTGGAGCGATCAGGATGTCACCACTGCTGCTGCGCTGCTGAAGAGCGCGGACGCCAGCCTGGCTGACATGAACGATCCGAGTCTTATCACCGCTCGCCGTGCCATTACCGAAGATATCGCCAGCCTGGGTGCCGTCTCGCAAGTTGATTACGACGGTATTATTCTCAAAGTCAATCAGTTGTCGAATCAGATAGATAATCTGCGTCTGGCCGATAACAACGACGACGACACCCCGATGGATTCTGACGGCACTGAGCTGTCGAGTTCCCTGAGGGAGTGGCGCATCAACCTGCAAAAAAGCTGGCAGAACTTTATGGACAGCTTCATTACTGTCCGCCGACGTGACGAGACCGCCGTGCCGCTGTTAGCCCCGAACCAGGATGTCTATCTGCGCGAAAACATTCGTTCCCGCCTGCTGGTCGCCGCACAGGCCGTACCGCGCCATCAGGAAGAGACGTACAAACAGGCGCTGGATAATGTGTCTACGTGGGTACGTGCTTACTACGACACCAGCGATGCCACCACGACGGCGTTTTTGGATGATGTTGATAAGCTGAGTCAGCAGAACATCACAATGAACGTGCCGGATCAGCTCGAAAGCCAGCCAATTCTGGAAAAGCTGATGCAAACTCGCGTGCGTAACTTGCTGGCACAGCCCGGCGTTGCCGCACCGCAGGATGCAGCAGCCCCTGCGCCCGAAAGCGCGCCTCAAGGAGAGTAATCATGTTAAAAGTCTTATTACTCTTCTTATTGTTGATCGGCGGGATCGTCCTGGGCCCGATGCTGGCAGGCCATCAAGGCTACGTGCTGATCCAGACCGATAACTACAACATCGAAACGAGCGTCACGGGGCTGGTGATCATCTTGATCCTCACCATGGTGGTGCTTTTTGCCATCGAATGGATCCTGCGCCATATTTTCCGCACGGGTGCACATACCCGCAGTTGGTTTGTTGGCCGCAAACGCCGTCGCGCACGCAAGCAGACCGAACAGGCGCTGCTGAAACTGGCTGAAGGCGATTATCAGCAAGTTGAAAAGCTGATGACCAAAAACGCCGATCACGCTGAGCAGCCGGTGGTTAACTATCTGTTAGCCGCAGAAGCCGCCCAGCAGCGCGGCGATGAAATGCGTGCCAATCAGCATCTTGAGCGTGCGTCCGAACTGGCTTCTAACGACCAGATTCCGGTTGAAATTACACGCGTGCGTCTGCAACTGGCGCGAGGTGAAAACCACGCAGCGCGTCACGGTGTTGACCGTCTGCTGGAAATCACGCCACGCCATCCGGAAGTGTTGCGTCTGGCAGAGCAGGCGTATATCCGCACCGGCGCCTGGGGTTCATTACTGGATATTATTCCTTCCATGGCGAAAGCCGATGTGGGCGATGATGAACACCGCGATGCACTGCAACGTCAGGCGTGGATTGGTTTGATGGATCAGGCGCGTGCCGATCTGGGTAGCGACGGTCTGAAAACCTGGTGGAAAAATCAGAGCCGTAAGACGCGCCAGCAAGTTCCATTGCAGGTGGCGATGGCAGAACATCTCATCGAATGTGACGATCATGACACCGCGCAGGCGATCATTCTTGATGGCCTGAAGCGTCAGTATGACGATCGTCTGGTGATGGTGATCCCGCGTCTCAAGACCAACAATCCTGAGCAGATGGAAAAAATGTTACGCCAGCAGATCAAGACGGTGGGCGATCGTCCGCTGCTATGGAGTACGCTGGGTCAGTCGCTGATGAAGCACGGCGAATGGCAGGAGGCGAGCCTCGCCTTCCGCGCTGCGTTAAAACAGCGCCCGGATGCGTTTGATTATGCATGGCTTGCCGACTCGCTGGACAAACAGCACAAGCCAGAAGAAGCCGCAGCGATGCGTCGTGATGGCCTGCTGCTCACGTTGCAAAATAACGGCAGTCAGGTTTAAGCATCCATCATGTGTAAACATTCAAAGGGAGGCCAAACGGCCTCCTTTTTTTATTCCCTTTCTCCTGCTACATTCTTTGCAACGTCATTAGAGAACTCTCCCGCCAATGTAACGATGTCTTTTCATTAACTTTTTTCCCTACACGCGCATTCTGCTGCGTGGAATAAATCGTTCTTGAAAGGACCGTTTTTATGAACACCCTTTTGTATGCGCTCTTTGAAGCGCTGCGACGCCATCGTTGGCTTCGCATGCTGGCCTGTGCGTTCGTCTTTACCTCTCTGGGGAATGGCTTAACGCAGGTCGTTATCTTTGGCTTGCTGTTGAGCTGGAAAGCGCCCGCCTCATTGCTCACAGTCGCTTATCTTTTCGCGACCTTACCGGGATTTATTGGCAGCCTGATAGGGGAAAAACTCTGCCGGTTTTACTCACCTGTTCATCTGTTGATACTGACGGAGCTTTTAGGCCTGACGGCTCTACTCTTTCCCCTGCTGGGCATTCATTATCACAGCGTGACGGCGTTATTAGCCGTTCAGTCAACGGAAGCTCTGCTTACCGGGATGAGCTGGCCTGCCCTCACCCTGCTGTTCAAGCGAGCTTTAACCGCAGACGAACTCCCTGCCGCAACCTGTCTGGAAAATGTGATTTTTGCTTCGCAAGTGCTGTTAGGAATGGGGTTGGGGATTGTGCTGTTTGACTATCTGTCGGTACTGACACTGTTGGCAATAGACGCCGCCAGCTTTGTCGGTTCTCTCGTGATGTTATCGCTGGCGGGAAGCGCGCTGACGGTAACTGCTACGGATCCTGTAAAAATCACGACGCCTGACCCGTTGCACTGGAAGAGACTTTCCCGACGACAAAAACGTAGCCTCCTGCTGCTTCCGGCTCTGGCAGCCGTGGGTGCGCCCGCGATGGCACTTCTACCGGCGCTCGCGCAGCAAATCCACCCGACCAACGCCGCGGGGCTAGCACTCCCCTTGCTGTTCGCCCGTAGCCTCGGGCAACTGTGCGGACCGATGCTGTTGAATAGAGACAGCCTTCCGCGCTACGCAAATCGCAATCGTCCTTTGCTAACCTGCCTGAGCATCTTTTTACTGGCTTATGGACTGCTCCCGCTTTTTGCGGAAGTGCAGACGGCGGCCCTCGGGATGATTTTTGTCGCGCATCTGGCATCAAACATTGTGTTTGCAGCCGGAACGTACGGGGTATTGAGCCATTTTGAGACGCGACAGGTTTCAGCCGCGAGCGGTAAGGCATGGCGATGGCAAACCCTTAGCGCGTCAGTGTTTACCTGTTTTGCAGCAACGCTTGCCTCAACGCTTGGGGCGGTTCAGGCGTTGTATATCGTGTCCGCCAGCGCGTTAATAATGGTGGCAGCAGTGATGGCGTGTTACCGGGAATAATCCATAAAAAAACGCCTGCTAAAAAGCAGGCGTTAAACAGATCTATTCGACAACATATTTGGTGCTTCACTCAACGTTGTGTCCATGGTGTTTGATGAGGCCGAAGCGACATCTGTCGGTGGACGATAAGCACCGTAAATGGCTCTGCGTCATTCCTGAGTTTATGAGGCACTAAGGCGAACATAAGAGGTGGAATGAGCATCTACATGTATATTATTGCATGTTACGTGCCAGGGTTGCATCCAGAACTTATTCGTTTTGCAACATTTTAAGAATTAAGGAATTTTTTCTTTTTGGAGTGAGTACGTACAGAAAGAGAGAGCGCAAAGCTAACCAAGATGTCTCCTGGCAGAGACACTATAATCCAGTTATGATAATTACCTTATAAATCAGATAATTATGCGTCTCTGAATGGCGACAAACCGTGATAACGTTGTCGGGAATTGACTACAGATGAAGGAATCGCAGAAAACAAAAAACCCCGCCGAAGCGGGGTTCAAAATTGGTCGGCGAGAGAGGATTCGAACCTCCGACCCACTGGTCCCAAACCAGTTGCGCTACCAAGCTGCGCTACTCGCCGAAATACTGCTTTTTTTGAATTTCTAGTTCAACTCTTTAAGTCGTGGTGCGAGGGGGGGGACTTGAACCCCCACGTCCGTTAAGACACTAACACCTGAAGCTAGCGCGTCTACCAATTCCGCCACCGTCGCATGTCACAACTTATAATAATGGGGTGGCTAATGGGACTCGAACCCACGACAACTGGAATCACAATCCAGGGCTCTACCAACTGAGCTATAGCCACCACAACTTATTCTTTCACGCGGTTCTGTCTACTTAACAGACCACCGCAGCTCTAGCACCGGGTAAATGGTGCGCCCGACAGGATTCGAACCTGAGACCTCTGCCTCCGGAGGGCAGCGCTCTATCCAGCTGAGCTACGGGCGCTTAGCGCCGTTGCGGGGCTGGATATTACGGAGGTCTCGGCCTGCTGTCTAGTGCTTTTTCAAAATAAATGCGCGTTTGGTTATGCTTTGCGCATTTTGCTGTTTCTAACGCTACTTTTTAGCGTTGAGCGTGTCGACTCAGTCCAAAAAGCTTATACGCGACCGATACCGCAGCCATGAAGATCATGCCGACAAACAGCGACATGCGAGTGTCTTCATTGAAATACATGCCGATCAAAACGCAAACCAGGAATGCCATCGTTAAATAGTTCGCCCACGGGAACATAATGGAGCGGAACGGGTGGCTGGCAATCGCATCTTTATGCGCCTGGCGGAAACGCAGCTGGCTGATCAGGATAACAAACCACGGCACCATGCCCGGCAATACGCTTGCGCTATAGACGTAGACAAACACGCGCTGCGGATTCGGAATAATGTAATTCAGGCACGACCCTATCAGCAGAATGGCAATAGAAATAGCCACGCCCGCAACCGGTACGCCAGCGCGAGAGACTTTTCCGACGGCTGCCGGAAGCTGACGATTGTTGGCTAATGTGTAGAGCATACGCCCGCAGCTGTACATTCCGCTGTTGCAGCCTGAGAGCGCCGCAGTCAGCACCACAAAGTTAATGATACCTGCTGCTGCAGTGATACCGATTTTGGCGAAGGTCAGCACAAACGGGCTGCCGGTGGTGCCAATTTGGTTCCATGGGAAGATCGTGACGATAACGAAAATCGCGCCCACATAGAAAATCAGAATACGCCACAGAACTTTGCCCACTGCGCTGCGCAGCGTGACCTGTGGGTTTTTCGCTTCACCGGCGGTGATCCCAATCAGCTCTACGCCCTGATAGGACGCAACCACAATGCAGAGCGCCGTCAGGAAGCCTTTCCAGCCGCCCGCAAAGAAACCGCCGTGCTCGGTCAGATTGCCAAAACCAATCGCCTGACCGCCGTTACCAAAGCCGAAGAAAATCACGCCAAGGCCCACGACAATCATCACGATAATTGTCGTGACCTTGATCATCGCAAACCAAAACTCAATTTCACCGTATAAACGCACGGCAGCGAGGTTCGCTAATGCCACCAACCCCACGGCTATCAAGGCGGGTATCCACTGCACCATATCCGGGAACCAGAACTGGACGTAGACCCCTATCGCGGTAATTTCTGATATCCCCACCGCCATCCACATAAACCAGTAGGACCAGGCCGTGAGATAGCCAAAGAAGGGGCTCATGTAGCGATGTGCGTAGACGGCAAATGACCCGGCAACCGGCTCAAGGAACAGCATCTCGCCCATCGATCGCATGATAAAGAAGACGAACAGCCCGGCGACAATATACGCCAGCAAAACGGACGGACCAGCCCATTTCAGCGTACTGGCGGAGCCCATAAACAGGCCAACGCCGATGGTGCCGCCAAGCGCTATTAATTCAATGTGTCGAGCTTCCAGCCCACGCTGTAGCTCAGGTTTTTTCTCTGCCATAAATCCTCGGTTGTGTTTGCTTCTTCCGGGCCTACGCCGGTTATTGTTATGGGTAAAGATTTCGCCATAACAGGCCATGCGGCACCGACCGTCGAAATTAACGGTAGGCGCAAAAACACCATGGCACTGCGATGAGCGTGAGAATGGTTTCTTAAATTCTGCCAAATGGCAAACGATGCATTAAATAAATGAATGCATTGCACACAAACGCAGCAGTTTTGCAGGGGAGTTGCAGCGCGAATAGCATATCGCGCTACATTTTGATTACATTTTGCCGGTGTAATGCCAGGCGAGGTATCGCAGGAGTTTAATCTGTCGTGTGATGCGGCTTGGCTGAGATAAGAGACGATACAGCCACTCAAGCCCTAAGTTTTGCCACACTTTCGGTGCACGCTTTACATGACCGGTAAAGACATCGTACGTACCGCCCACGCCCATATAGAGCGCATCGGGGCAAATCAGCCGGCAGTCGCGCATCAGGATCTCCTGACGCGGTGAGCCCATCGCGACGGTCACAATCTTTGCACCGCTGTCACGGACGCGTTCAAAAAGCGCCAGACGATCTTCCGGTTTGAAGTAGCCGTCCTGACTTCCGACGATATTCACGTTCCACTGCGCACGCAGTTTTTGCTCTGTTTGTGACAGCACCTCTGGCTTGCCACCGATAAGGAATACTGGCGTATTGGCAGCGCCGGCACGTGCCATTAACGCTTCCCACAGATCCGCGCCTGCCACGCGCGAGACGCGTGCCTGCGGGTATTTCTTACGTATCGAGCGCACAACGCTGATGCCATCGGCATATTTGAACTCTGCCGCCTCGATGAGGCCTTTCACTTCAGCGTTATCCTCAATGGCCAGCATCTTTTCCGCGTTAATCGCCACCAGCGTACCGGATTTAATCTGTCCATCTGCAGCGCATAAAAAATCCAGCGCATGCTGCATATCACGCCAGCCAATGAGTTGTAGGCCGCGCAACGTGTACATTGGCGCAGAAGTATTGTCAGTCATTATTATCCTTACTCAGACTTGGGAAAGCGTCCTGGCAGGCCGCAGCTCACGTTTGTGAACCAGACCAGCAACGTCAAACAGCCAGTACAACAGCTTCGCCAGTAGCAGGCAGACGCCGAAAACCACCATAAAGAACACCACGCGCGAAACGAATGAATCCAGCCCTTCACGCGCCAAAACAATCATATTGAAAATGGCACCAAAGCAGAAACTGTGCAAAATCGCTGCCTTGTAGCGATTTGGCTCCTCGTTTCCACGGAGGTATAACCAGTCAAACCATTTGATGATTAGACCGACCGCCACCGCACCGGGCAGGATAAACCAGACGCCTCCCATGACGACCAGAGAGCCGATTAACGTGGGGGAGATCGCCAGCCCAGAGTGGTTGTTCAGCACTTCCCAGGTGAAATAATTCGCCGTGTTCAGCACAATTCCTGGTCGGTCTGGCCATAGCCAGGTGGGGATGAAGACGTAGAAATCGCGCACGATTGGCGCCAGCCCCTGAAATTCGATTTTGTCGTAATTTTGCAGCAGCAACGCCAGGTTTTCCCACGGAGAGAAAGTGTCACGGGTGAGGTACAGGAAGGTATAAAACGCTTCGTCACCGCTCACGTCCAGGCTATAGCGTTTCAAGGCGAGCCAGAACATCCCGACAATGCCAAATACGCCTGCCGCGACCAGCATCCACAGTGAAATCCAGCCGCGAATGATGCCGATAAACAGGAAGATGGCGAAGGCGATGATGATGTTTGCGCGTGTGCCGCCGACAATCATGTAGGTGAGCATGCCAAATGCCACGGTGCTGACCAGGAAAAACAGCCACGCCTTGCTGTCCTGACGCAGAAAATAGACCACCAGCATCGCCGGAATGAAGAAGTAGAAGAAGCGCTTAAGCGCTACGCCGGAGACTTCTGCGGAGAAAATCTGGCTATACGAATGCAGCTTAAACAGCAAAAAGCCGTTATGCATAAAGAAGATACCGACGCTAACCAGCGCGATAATCATCAGCATTACCCACGTCAGGTGCGTTTCCACCCGATTCATGGTGAACAGCGGGCGACGCGGAGCGTGGTTTACCGGGCATAAACGCGTTTTATAGGTCACATAATAAACCGCGTAGAAACAGGTCGCCGATAACAACGCCTGCATCAGAATTTCGGGCGGTGCGACACCCACATCAAAACGGAAGACGAGGATGCTGGTCAGCGGAAAACCGAAGAAAAACGTCAGTAAAAACAACAGCGAAAAGAAGACGTTAAAATTAAAGCGCACGCGGCGAAACTCGAACCAGGTCAAGGTCGCGATAAACAACGAGCTCAGAAGCCAAATCACCAACAGGCCGCTAAATTGCAACTGGCTCATGCGTTGTCTCCCGCAGCAATTCGCAGCGCCCGGTGCCACGGTGTGAGATAGTTAGGGCTGAAAAAGTCGATGGCATTTTTGTCCACCAGTGCCAGTTGACGTTGCGCTTCACGCACCACGTTTTCATTCAAATCATCCGTCGTAAACAGGACGGGAATGTTTTGCTCCGCCATATCCTGCCAGAACGGATTTTCACGGTTGAGCACGCACGGAATACCGGCCTGAATCAGCAGGCACAGCGTTCCAATCCCCTGCTGACGCGCAAAGATGAAGTAACCGAGATCGCATTGACGCAGCAAAGCCAGGTATTCATCAAACTCCAGCTTATCGCTGAGAATCTGCAGATTTTCCGGGCTAAAGAGTGCCAGACCGCTCTGCCGTACCTCGGCAATGTACGCGCCGTTATTAGCAGGATAGCCCATCGGGACGATCACGTTCACCGTATCGCCAAACTGCTGATGCACCGCTTTCAGTGCCGCAATATGTTCGTTGCTGCGATCGCCAGAATTGCCCACCAGGACGGTGAGTTTGCCTTCGCGCCGGGCGTCGATTGCCATCCCATTCAGCGCAGGATCCATACGTGTCGGGAAATAGAGTAACTCTCCACGAACATTCGGGTACTGCTTCGCAAAATAATTGAGATCGCCGCGCGTCGCAAACACACAGCCCACACGCCCCTGGGCCATACGGCGCAACGGATAGAAGAGGCGGAATTTCCAGCCGCGAGACACTTCATACAGGTCCGCGCCCCAGATATGCCAGCTAAACTGCGCAGGTTTAATACCGCCACTCAGCAATGCCAGCCACAAACCGGTGTTGAACTGTCCATGAAAGAAGAAACGCTGATCGCGGTTAGCTTTCGCTTTGGCGATAACGGCTTTCGCCAGCGTCGCTTTGTCCGCAAAGCAGGTCAACGATAGAGCCGGGTAAGCGTCGCTTAAGCCATTATCCTGCCCAACGAGCATAAATACGCGCGCATCGGCGCTCGTGCTCGCCAGCTCATCATTGAAGAACCGCAAAACGGTTTGGTTATGGTGCGGGATATTCGATCCCAACACATGAATCAGTGCAGTCATGCGCGTTTACGCCAAAGTAAAAATACGCCGCAACAGGCAGCGAAATAAACGATGTAAGTCGCCATATAGGCCTGTGATGCCCCCAGCGCGCCGTGCGCAGGGATCAGCCAAAGAGAGAAAGCGGTTAAGAGCGAAAACTGGCTGATTTCCGCCAGGATGTACAAGCGCAGCGACGCTTTAGCAATCACCAGATAGCCAAAAACGTAAGCACCCACTTTCAGTACATCGCCCACCAGTTGCCAGGCAAACAGGTCGCGCATCGCGGTAAATTTCGCCGAGAACAGCAGCCAGATGGCTACATCTCGCAGCAACCAGACGGTCAAACTCGCGACAGCCACGGCAGGAAGAACAAAACGCAGAGAGCGGCCAATCTCGCGGGTGATGTCCTGTTTTGACACCAGGCGCGACAAGGTTGGCAGCAAATAAACGCTAAAAGACGCAGTGATAAACTGGAGATAGGCGTCAGAAATACTGCTCACACCCTGCCAGATCCCCACTTCATCCCAGCTGTAGTGCGCCGCCAGCAGGTTTCGCATCATCACGTAGGCCACGGGTAACGTGACGGATGTGATGAGTGCCATCAGGGTAAATTTCCCCAATTGCCCCGCCAGAACTTTGTCCCACTGCGGTTTGAGATAGCTCAGCGGAATCGTGCGTGTGCGCATCAGCATCAACGCAGCGGGGATCACGACCAACGCGGGAACCAGCGCCAGACCAAGCAATGCGCCTTCGTAGCCGCCCAGACGGTAGCAAAAGTAATAGGCGATGACGCCAATAAAACTGCCCGCAATCAGCGCCAGAGCGTTCCCGGCCGCATCCCGAAAACCCTTCATCAAGGCTAACAGCAGGTTGGCCCAGGCAATGCCCATCTGCACCAGCGCAACCAGGCGCACCAGGCCCTGATAATGGGTGTTGCCGAAAAGCCCCTGACTGATGGGGGCTGCCGCAAGAAGAAATACAATCGCCAGCAACGTCGAGAAACCCAATACCATCGCGGACGAGGTGCCGACCACCTTGCGAAGCGATGCGGCATCGTCATGATGCTGTGCAACGTATTTGGTCACGCCGTTGAAAATACCGGCACCTGCGAGAACCCCAAGCACGGTCACAAGCTGGCGGAAATTGCCGGCCTGACCAACACCTGAGGGGCCGTACGAGACGGCCAGAAGTTTAACCACTAACAGCCCGGTGCCAATCTTTACGAGCGTGGACGCGGCGGTCCACACCGATGCTTTCGCCAGAGACATATCAGTGGAAATAGCTCAGAAGCGTATTAATCACCGTGCGCTGATTGACCGGCGCGAGGTTGTAGAACAGCGGCAGACGAAGCAAACGCTCACTCTCTTTTGTGGTGTAGCGGTCCTCACCGGCAAATCGGCCGAACATTTCTCCTGCCGGGCTGGAGTGAAGCGGGATGTAATGGAACACCGCCATAATTTCGGCTTCTTTCAGATAGGCAATCAAATCGCTGCGATCGTCGTTATCGCGCAGTTTGATGTAAAACATGTGGGCATTGTGTACGCAATCCGCGGGGATCGTCGGCAGTTCAATCCGCCCTTTTTTCGCCAGTGGCGCCAGAGCGTCGTAATAGGTTTGCCACAAAGACAAACGCTGCTGATTGATACGCTCGGCGGCTTCGAGCTGCGCCCACAGGAATGCGGCCTGCAGATCGGCCATCAAATAGCTGGAGCCGATATCTCGCCAGGTATATTTATCGACCTGACCACGGAAGAACTGGCTGCGGTTGGTGCCTTTTTCGCGGATCACTTCCGCCCGCTCCACCAGCGCACGATCGTTAATCAGCGTCGCACCGCCTTCACCGCCCGCGGTATAGTTTTTGGTTTCATGGAAGCTAAAGCAACCGATGTGACCAATCGTCCCCAGCGCACGGCCTTTGTAAGTCGACATCACCCCCTGCGCGGCATCTTCTACCACAAAGAGATCGTGTTTTTTGGCGAGCGCCATAATAGTGTCCATTTCACAAGCCACACCCGCGTAGTGAACCGGAACAATCGCTCGCGTTTTGTCAGTTATGGCTGCTTCAATCAGGGTTTCGTCAATGTTCATCGTATCCGGGCGAACATCAACAAACACGATTTTCGCGCCGCGCAGTACAAAGGCATTCGCCGTGGAAACGAAGGTATAACTCGGCATGATGACTTCGTCACCCGGCTGGATATCCAGCAGCAGCGCAGCCATCTCCAGTGATGCCGTGCAGGATGGCGTCAGCAACACCTTGGCGCTGTGGAAACGCTGCTCCATCCACTGCTGGCAGCGACGGGTATAGCCGCCGTCTCCGCAAAGCTTACCGCTGCCCATGGCAGACTGCATGTATTCAAGTTCGGTTCCCACAACGGGAGGTGCGTTAAATGGAATCATCAGGTCACCTGTAAAGCCAGTAAGCGGTTGTGTCAACGTTGGCACCACTCGCAATATAACGTTTAAGCGCGGCGGTGTTGCCCATCTGGGTCGCCACCCGCAAAGTTGATAGCTGACGCGCCGCCGCCCAATGCGCTGCGGCGTGCATCAGTTTGTCACCCATACCGCGTCCAGCGAGCAGACCGATGCGTGCTTCGCTGTCATTCAGCTGGCGCAGGGAAACAAACGCCTGAATCTCACCGTCGATTGCGCGAAAGACCAGGCATTCATGATCAAACGTGCCTTTTACCGCGTTTTCGATCCATTGTGCGTAAAAGCGGCCACTGTCATCCGACGTATACCACGGCGCACGAAAACGACTCTGCGCGAAAGCACGTGCAGCCATCTGGCGCAGCGCAGGAATATCCTGCTCCGTTGCCCTTTCAGCAGCAGACGGGGCCTGAGGGGCGATCGCAATCTTCAGGTCAACTTCACCTTCGACAAGCTGGAAGCCCATCTGCTGAAGTGCATCAAGGCAATCGGCATCGGCGGCAGGAATTTTTGCCTGCACGCGCTGCCACGCCGCGAAATCGGCCACCGAAAGTGCCGATGCGTTATCGCGAAAGCGCACAACCGCCGACGGGATGCCAAAAAACTGGCTTTCCCATTCGAGCGGCTCAAGCACGCCGTGCAGTTGACTCAACGCCACACCCCTTTGGTGTCGACGATATGGTTTTGACGCACGGCATCGCCGCTGATCGCTTTAAATTCTTTGTGATCGACCAGCAGGACCAATACATCGGCGGTTTTCAGCGCGTCGTCTAAGGTCGCGAGCTGGGAGATGCCGGTCAGTTTCTTCGGTAACGTGTGAATATTTGGCTCAACGACCAGCGTTTCACCCGTATGCCAGGTGGCAATCATCTCTGCAATCCCCATCGCTGGGCTTTCGCGGAGATCGTCGATGTTTGGCTTGAACGCCAGGCCAAAGCAGGCAATTTTTACGTCGCTGGCACGTTTTCCGCTGTCAGCGAGAAAATCTGCCACCGTCGCTTTAACCTGATTCATAACCCAATGCGGTTTGCCGTCGTTCACTTCACGCGCGGTACGGATCAGACGCGCCTGGTCAGGGTTTTGCGCCACGATGAACCACGGATCAACCGCGATACAGTGGCCGCCTACGCCAGGGCCGGGCTGAAGAATATTGACGCGGGGATGGCGATTCGCCAGACGGATAAGTTCCCAGACGTTAATCCCCTGATCGGCGCAAATCAGCGACAACTCATTGGCAAACGCGATGTTCACATCACGGAAGCTGTTTTCCGTCAGCTTGCACATTTCAGCTGTGCGGGAGTTAGTGACCACACACTCGCCCTCAAGGAAGATGTTATAAAGCTCGCTGGCGCGCGTCGAACAGACGGGGGTCATCCCGCCAATCACGCGGTCATTTTTGATCAGCTCAACCATCACCTGACCTGGCAACACACGTTCCGGGCAATAGGCGATATTGATATCAGCCTGCTCACCCTGTTGCTGCGGGAAGGTTAAATCCGGACGAGCCTCTGCCAGCCACTGGGCCATTTGCTCAGTCGCCCCGACGGGGGACGTTGACTCCAGAATCACCAGCGCGCCTTTTTTCAGCACCGGTGCAATCGATTTTGCTGCCGCTTCGACGTAAACCATATCTGGCTCGTGATCGCCCCTGAACGGCGTCGGGACAGCAATCAGATAGGCATCCGCTTCAACGGGTGCGGTCGTTGCTTTCAAAAAACCGCCTTCAACCGCGGTTTTTACTACTTTGTCGAGATCGGGCTCCACAATATGAATTTCACCCCGGTTGATGGTATCAACCGCGTGCTGGTTGATATCCACTCCGACAACCTGCTTTTGACGCGATGCAAAGGCTGCCGCAGTAGGCAGTCCAATGTAGCCAAGACCAATGACAGAGATGGTTGTAAAACTCATAGCGATACCCGATTGTGTTTAAGTGCATGCAAAATACGGCTGCAGGCCTCACCGTCACCATAAGGATTATGGGCGTGGCTCATGGCCTGGTACTCTTTTTCGTCGCGCAGCAAGTTCGTCACCTCGTCCACGATACGCTTCATGTCTGTGCCCACCAGACGCACGGTTCCGGCTTTCACAGCCTCTGGCCTTTCAGTGGTTTCGCGCATCACCAGCACCGGTTTACCCAGCGATGGGGCCTCTTCCTGAATACCGCCTGAGTCGGTCAAAATTAACCAGGCGTGATTCATCAGCCAGACGAATGGCAGATAATCCTGCGGCTCAATCAAAATGATATTGTCGATATGGCCCAGAATGCGGTTGACCGGCTCGCTGACGTTCGGGTTGAGGTGGACAGGATAAACAATCTGCACATCACTGTTCTGTGCGGCGATCTCCGCCAGCGCGTGACAGATTTGCTCAAACCCGCGCCCAAAACTTTCGCGGCGATGCCCCGTCACCAGAATCATTTTTTTGTCAGGAGAGAGGAATGGATAACGCTCGGATAACTCTGCGCGCAGCGTTTCGCTGGCCAGAACGCGATCGCGAACCCAAATCAGCGCATCAATCACCGTGTTCCCGGTGACAAAAATTTTGTTATCCGCGATATTTTCGCGCAGCAGATTCTGCCGGGAGTTTTCGGTTGGCGCAAAGTGGTACATCGCCAGATGCCCGGTCAGCGTACGGTTCGCCTCTTCTGGCCACGGTGAATAGAGATCGCCCGTGCGTAGACCGGCTTCGACGTGCCCGACAGGAATGCGCTGATAAAAAGCGGCCAGGCTCGTTGCGATGGTGGTGGTGGTATCACCATGAACCAGAACAACGTCTGGCTTAAATGACTCCAGAATGGGTTTTAACCCTTCCAGAATGCGGCAGGTAATTTCGGTCAATCCTTGTCCCGGTTTCATAATATTGAGATCGTAATCCGGGACGATAGAAAAGAGAGTTAAGACCTGATCAAGCATCTCCCGATGCTGCGCAGTGACGCAAACTTTCGCCTCAAACCAGGGATCATTTGCCAACGCATGGACCAGCGGCGCCATCTTGATGGCTTCCGGCCTTGTGCCAAATACGGTAAGTACTTTCACATCGATTCT
Organism: Lelliottia sp.; assembly: GCF_045627565.1. Lineage (NCBI taxonomy): Bacteria > Pseudomonadati > Pseudomonadota > Gammaproteobacteria > Enterobacterales > Enterobacteriaceae > Lelliottia > Lelliottia sp. The sequence continues at coordinate 64,533 of NZ_JAZQNX010000037.1, forward strand.
CTTCGATTAGGCGATGAAGGCCGAAGCCTTCATCGTAGACGGCGTTCTTAAATTGTGCGACGACGCGTGAGTGCCACCCCTGCGCCAATCAGCGCGCCCACAATACCCCACATAATCATCAGGAATGCGCGACGCGGACTATCGCGTTTTACAGGTTCTTCAGGCGTTCGCAAATAACGATAGGTCTGAAAACGGGGGTCGAGCGTAGGCCCTACATTCAGCGTGTTCAGCATGGCGCGGTTTTGATCGTAATCGAGGTCAAAATCTGGCCCAACGGCCTGCAAATTCTCCAGGCGAGCCTGAAGCATCGGACGTCCCAGCAGGAACATCTCTGAATCGGGTAATTCGTCGGCGGGTACATCGGTTTCACTGCGAGAAATATTGCGTTGTTCAGCAATTTTCAGCGCCTGTTCGATGTTGTGTACACGGCGGGAGAAAATCGTTTTAGCCACTTCTTCCTGGCGTTTGACCTGCGCTTTCATCTGGATTGTCCGCGCAGCCCAGGCACCTTTGAGCTCATCGTTCAGATGACTGGCCGCCCGTTGGCTGGCAAAAGCAACGTACTGACGCAGCAGATTGTTGGCATCTGGCGCGGTTTCAGCGATCAGCTTCACGTTATCGTTGATGTTGCGCATAACATCGCCAGGCATAAACTGGATGTTATTAATCAAATCATCAAGAAGCGCGGCATCCGCTTTGCTGTTACCCACCATGCGCTGCTTGTAGTAATCCGTCTGGGACCAGAAATCGCGACGGGTATCCCAGGAAGCCAGCTGCATGATGAACTCTTTGTAAGACTCATCCATCACCGAGGGTTGGTCGGTTGACGCGAGGCTTGCTTTGATGTCGAGATTGCGCAGGAATTGCTGCTGGGAGTAAAACCCTCCCAGCATATTCACCGTTGGTCGGTCAGTAATCGCTGTCGCACTCCATTCTTGTTTTGCAAAAAAGGTATATGCCAGCGCGAGCAGTGCGAACCCCAGTGCGATGCCTGCAATCCACAGCTTGCCCGCCCACAAAACACGAAATAAACCACGAATATCCAGTTCATTCTCAGTTACTACTGATTTCGATCCTGCCAACGGTTGATTCATCACAATCCCGGTTTTACTTAGTTAGTGTTGGATTTTTACCACTGTTTTTACGCATCCGGCGTTTTACACGTTTGATAAAGCGCGCGACTTTCCATGCGCGTTTAATACAGTATCCGTACAGGAAGAAAGCTAGCAAGAATAATGCCAACATCACCCATTCAGGAATGAAATGCGCATATTCTGCAGCCACACCAATACCCGCCAGAAGCGCGGCGGCCAGGGTGATCAACACAAATGCCTGACGTGAAGTAAAGCCCGCACGCATGATCAGATGATGAATATGCTGGCGGTCTGGAGAAAAAGGACTCATCCCTTTGCGCAGTCGACGGTACATGATCGCCACCATGTCCATCAGGGGAATAGCAATAATCCACAGCGCAGTGACCGGGCTGATAGGGTGCGTTTTACCTTGCGTGGTTTCTAACAAAATCCAGATAACGGTAAAACCAATCAGCGTACTGCCCGCATCGCCCATAAAGACTTTATAGCGACGTCCAAGCACACCCAGGTTCAGGAGGATGTAAGGAAGGATGGCGGCGATCATGGCGAAACACCACATCGACAGGCTGTACTGGCCATCAAACCATAAAATAATGCCGATAGCGGCAAACGAAACGGATGACAGCCCACCGAGCAAACCATCGATTCCATCAACCATATTAAAGGCATTGATCGCTGCCCAAACGGCGAAAAGCGTCAGGAAGAAACCGAACGGCCCGAGAACCATTTCCCAAGTGCCAAAAATATAGCCGAGACTGCTGAGATACAGTTTGCCGACAACCATCATAATGATGCCGATGGCAGCCTGAACCGATGCGCGGAATTTTACGCTGATATCAAATCGGTCATCGAGAGCACCTACTAACACCAGAACACCCGCGCAGGCCAGATAGAGCGCCGCGTGAGGAATATAATAATCTGCGATACCGAACGTGAAGCAAATGCCTGCGTAAACGGAGATCCCGCCGACCAATGGGATCAGACCTTGATGACGTTTACGATAGTTAGGCTTGTCCACTAACCCTATTCTCTTTGCCACTTTTCGGGCGAAGAATAAAAAACAGGTTGTGAATAAAAAAATACTGATTAGCTCAGTAACCGCCGTGAGTAGATTCACAATACTTGCTCTCAACAAATGTTAGTCCTGGAAGTATAACCATGAAGCCACCGCTCCCGAAGGATTAAAGCTGGCCTCGCACAACTCCCTTTGTATGTTTTTCAATCAATTAATCTTTGACGTTACAAACTTTCTGATTGTCGCATCGGCAGGTCAAAAATGGGAGTCTGCGGTTATAGCGTATAGTCCAAAAAAAGAAAACGCCACGTAAAAACGTGGCGTTTGCTGGGTTTATTTGTTTTACGAGCGTTTCATCATGTCAAAGAAATCATCGTTGGTCTTCGTCATTGCCAGCTTATTGATGAGGAACTCCATTGCGTCGATTTCACCCATCGGGTGAATGATCTTACGCAGGATCCACATTTTCTGCAGCTCTTCCTGAGTGGTGAGCAGCTCTTCTTTACGCGTCCCTGAACGGTTGTAATCGATCGCTGGGAAGACACGCTTCTCGGCGATTTTACGTGCCAGGTGCAGTTCCATGTTACCGGTGCCTTTAAACTCTTCGTAGATAACTTCATCCATTTTAGAGCCGGTATCAACCAGCGCTGTTGCGATAATCGTCAGGCTTCCGCCCTCTTCAACGTTACGCGCGGCACCAAAGAAACGCTTCGGACGGTGTAATGCGTTCGCATCCACACCACCGGTCAGCACTTTACCGGAAGCAGGAACTACGGTGTTGTAAGCACGCGCCAGACGAGTGATGGAGTCGAGCAGAATAATAACGTCTTTCTTGTGCTCAACCAGACGCTTAGCTTTCTCGATAACCATTTCAGCCACCTGAACGTGGCGAGAGGCTGGCTCATCAAAGGTAGAAGCAATCACTTCACCTTTCACCAGACGCTGCATCTCCGTTACTTCTTCTGGACGCTCATCGATCAGCAGAACCATCAGTACGCAATCAGGATGGTTGTAAGCAATGCTCTGCGCGATGTTCTGCAGCAGCATGGTCTTACCTGCTTTCGGTGGTGCCACGATCAGACCACGCTGACCACGACCAATTGGAGAAGCCAGATCCAGAACGCGAGCCGTCAGGTCTTCGGTAGAACCGTTACCACGCTCCATGCGCAGGCGAGAGTTCGCGTGCAGCGGCGTTAAGTTTTCAAACAGGATCTTATTGCGCGAGTTTTCAGGTTTATCGTAGTTAACTTCGTTAACTTTCAACAGCGCAAAGTAGCGTTCACCCTCTTTAGGAGGACGAATCTTACCTGAAATGGTGTCACCAGTACGGAGGTTGAAACGGCGGATTTGGCTAGGGGATACGTAGATGTCATCAGGACCGGCGAGGTAGGAGCTGTCTCCAGAACGGAGGAAACCAAATCCGTCTTGCAATATCTCCAGTACACCGTCGCCAAAGATATCTTCGCCACTCTTAGCATGCTGCTTCAGGATGGCAAAAATGATGTCCTGCTTGCGCATACGAGCCTGGTTTTCAAGGCCCATGTTTTCGCCGAGAGTAATCAGCTCAGAAACCGGCGTATTCTTTAATTCGGTAAGATTCATAATGGTGTGGGTTCTTAAACTCGGGGTAAATCTCGAACTTAATTTGTGAATGGTATGGAAGGGTCATCCATGCCTGTTTGCGGCCATCAACTCATGTCTGTTCGCTGTCTGGTTACAGGAAAAGAACGCAGCTCTGAAACGACAAGACGGATTGAGTGACAAGCCCGGAATCTAGCAACTTCACGCACTGTGAGTGTCAACAATGGGAAGCATCGGGTAAAACAAGAACGACAAGGTATGTTTAAATCGAAGTCATAAGTAACTTAGCACGACTAAAGCCGGGCGTCCAGAGATCCGAATCAATTCGGAATTCCAGACGCCACAGGCCGAGAGACCTTACGCCAGATTCGCGTCCAGGAACTCTTTCAACTGACCTTTGGACAGCGCGCCCACTTTGGTCGCAGCCACTTCGCCGTTTTTGAACAGCAGCAGTGTCGGGATGCCACGAATGCCGTATTTCGGCGCGGTGCCCGGGTTCTGGTCGATGTTCAGCTTGGCAACCGTCAGTTTGCCCTGATATTCGTCAGCGATTTCATCCAGAATCGGAGCAATCATTTTGCAAGGACCACACCATTCAGCCCAGAAATCGACGAGGATCAGCCCGTCAGCTTTAAGTACGTCCGTGTCAAAACTATCGTCAGTCAGGTGAATAATTTTATCGCTCATATATAACTCCACAGGAATAAGCCTGGCGTGTTGGTGTAGGATTAATCAACGGCGTGTTGATGTAGCATTAACCAACTAAAGGTTGACTTTATTTCACCGGATACGCTTTCGTAAAGCAATAGTAAGCTGATATTCTACCACACTATGAGCAAAACACATTTAACAGAACAGAAGTTTTCCGACTTCGCCCTGCATGCAAAAGTCATCGAAGCCCTTGAAAATAAAGGCTTCCATTACTGCACGCCCATTCAAGCTCTCGCCCTGCCGCTCACGCTGGCGGGTCGCGATGTTGCAGGGCAGGCGCAAACCGGTACTGGCAAAACGATGGCGTTTTTAACGTCAACGTTCCATTATTTACTCTCAAACCCGGCAATGGCTGACCGAAAAGTTAACCAACCGCGTGCGCTGATTATGGCCCCAACGCGAGAACTTGCGGTTCAGATCCATGCTGATGCAGAACCCCTGGCGCAGACCACCGGCTTAAAGCTGGGTCTGGCTTATGGCGGCGATGGTTACGATAAACAGCTGAAAGTATTAGAAAGCGGTGTTGATATTCTGATCGGCACCACTGGCCGTCTTATCGATTACGCCAAGCAAAACCACATTAACCTTGGTGCAATCCAGGTTGTGGTACTCGACGAAGCAGACCGTATGTACGATCTGGGCTTCATTAAAGATATCCGCTGGTTGTTCCGCCGCATGCCGCCTACGCCGCAGCGCCTGAATATGCTTTTCTCTGCCACTCTCTCTTACCGCGTCCGTGAACTGGCGTTCGAACAAATGAACAACGCCGAATACGTCGAAGTTGAGCCGGAACAGAAAACGGGCCACCGTATTAAAGAAGAGCTTTTCTATCCTTCTAACGAAGAGAAAATGCGTCTTCTGCAGACCCTCATCGAAGAAGAGTGGCCAGATCGCGCCATTATTTTTGCGAACACCAAACACCGCTGCGAAGATATCTGGGGCCATTTGGCTGCGGACGGTCATCGCGTAGGCCTGCTGACGGGCGACGTCGCGCAGAAAAAACGTCTGCGTATTCTCGAAGATTTCACCCGTGGCGATCTGGATATTCTGGTTGCGACTGATGTTGCTGCGCGCGGCCTGCACATCCCAGCCGTTACGCACGTCTTCAACTACGATCTCCCTGACGATTGCGAAGATTACGTTCACCGTATCGGCCGTACCGGTCGCGCTGGCGCAAGCGGTCACTCTATAAGCCTGGCCTGTGAAGAGTACGCGCTGAACCTTACCGCGATTGAGACCTACATCGGTCACTCTGTTCCGCAGAGCAAGTACAATCCGGACGCGTTGTTGAGCGAACTGCCACCGCCGAAACGCCTGACGCGTGCACGCTCTGGCAATGGTCCGCGTCGCACTGGCGCGCCGCGTAATCGCCGTCGTCCGGGCTAAAAATGATGATCACCGGTTCCTCGCTCTATGCCGCTATTGATTTAGGTTCGAATAGTTTTCATATGCTGGTAGTGCGCGAGGTGGCGGGGAGCATTCAAACCCTGACACGCATTAAGCGTAAGGTCCGTCTCGCGGCGGGCCTGAGTCAAGATAACCACCTTTCTCCCGAAGCGATGGAACGCGGCTGGCAATGCCTGCGTCTCTTCGCTGAACGTCTGCAGGACATCCCGCACAATCAAATCCGCGTTGTCGCGACAGCTACCTTACGTCTGGCGGTCAACTCTGTTGATTTTATCGCTAAAGCGCAGGAGATTCTCGGCTGTCCGGTACAGGTGATCAGCGGCGAAGAAGAAGCGCGTCTGATTTACCAGGGCGTCGCCCATACCACTGGCGGCGACGATCGTCGTCTTGTTGTGGATATTGGTGGTGCAAGCACGGAACTGGTCACCGGTACAGGTGCCCAGGCGACGTCACTGTTTAGCCTATCGATGGGATGCGTAACCTGGCTCGAGCGCTATTTTACCGATCGTAATCTCGCCCAGGAAAATTTCGACGAGGCGGAAAATGCCGCGCGTGAAGTCCTGCGCCCGGTCATGGACAAACTGCGTTATCACGGCTGGAAAGTGTGCGTCGGGGCGTCGGGTACGGTTCAGGCGCTGCAAGAAATCATGATGGCGCAGGGTATGGACGAGCGTATTACGCTTGCCAAACTTCAACAGCTCAAACAGCGCGCCATCCAGTGTGGTCGCCTTGAAGAGCTGGAAATCGAAGGCTTGACGCTGGAGCGCGCGCTGGTTTTCCCAAGCGGCCTGGCGATCCTGATTGCCATTTTCTCCGAGTTGGACATTCACTGTATGACGCTTGCGGGCGGTGCGCTGCGCGAAGGGCTGGTTTACGGTATGTTGCATTTGGCGGTAGAACAGGATATTCGCAGCCGTACGCTGCGTAATGTCCAGCGCCGCTTTATTGTCGATACTGAACAGGCACAGCGCGTTGCACAGCTGGCTTCGAGCTTCGCGAATCAACTCAAGACAACGTGGGCACTTGAGCCTTTAAGTCAGGATTTACTCATTAGCGCCTGTGCGCTGCATGAAATGGGTCTGAGCATTGATTTCAAACAGGCGCCCATTCATGCCGCCTATCTGGTACGAAATCTTGATCTGCCTGGATTTACCCCAGCGCAGAAAAAACTGCTCGCCACCTTGCTTCTGAACCAAACCAATACTGTCGATCTCTCCTCTTTGCATCAGCAAAATGCCGTACCACCGCGCGTTGCCGAACATCTCTGCCGGCTTCTGCGTCTGGCGATTTTGTTTGCCAGCCGCCGCCGCGACGATTTGCTGCCCGCAATCAATCTTGAGGCCGAAGGTGAAAACCTGACGCTCACGCTTCCAGAAGATTGGTTAGATAATCATCCGCTTGGCGCAGAAATGATTGAGCAGGAATACCAGTGGCAAAGCTATGTCCACTGGACTTTAGAGGTAAAATAGCGGGTTATTTCTCTTTCGCTTTTGCCAGCATCGCGCGGATATTCGCCACGTTCGCCTGCCCTTTGTGCATTCTTTCTTCCGCGGTAATCACTTTGCGTTCTTGTTCCCATTGCAAATCATCTTGAGGTAACTCCAGCAGGAATCGACTCGGTTCTGGACGCACCATTTCGCCATATTGACGGCGCTCTTTGCACAGCGTAAATGTCAGCTCTTTCTGGGCGCGGGTGATTCCTACGTACGCCAGTCGCCGCTCTTCATCGACGTTATCTTCGTCAATGCTGCTCTGATGCGGCAGTAATCCCTCTTCCATCCCGATTAAATAGACATACGGAAATTCCAGCCCTTTAGACGCGTGCAGCGTCATCAGCTGAACCTGATCCGTCTCTTCATCGCTCTCCCCGCGCTCCATCATATCGCGCAGGGTAAATCGGGTGACGACCTGGGTCAGCGTCATTGGCTCATCAATTTCAGAGCCTTCCAGCATTTCGGTCATCCACGTGAAGAGCTGGTTGACGTTTTTCATGCGCATTTCCGCCGCTTTTGGGCTCGCGGACGTCTCATACAGCCAGGATTCATAGTTGATACCGTGAATCAAATCGCGCACCGCAGAGACCGGTTCGCGCTCGGCGAGACGTTGGATTTCGCCCAGCCACTGGGTAAAGCGCGTGAGCGATTCATAACCGCGCCCGGTCAGCGACTGGCTAAGACCCATATCAAAGCTGGCGGTGAACATGCTTTTGTTGCGCGTCATCGCCCACTCACCCAGCTTTTGCAGCGTCGCAGGGCCGATTTCACGCTTCGGTGTATTCACGATACGCAAAAACGCACTGTCATCGTCCGGGTTGGTGAGCACGCGCAGATAAGCGAGTAAATCTTTGATTTCAGGGCGAGAGAAAAACGACGTGCCGCCCGAAATTTTGTACGGGATGCGGTTTTGCATCAGCATCTTTTCAAACACGCGCGACTGGTGGTTGCCGCGGTAGAGAATCGCATAGTCTTTGTAAGCGGTTTTATTGACGAAGTGATGGGCAATCAGCTCACCCGCCACGCGCTCTGCCTCATGCTCTTCATTGTTGGCGCTAAGCACTTTGAGTTCCGTGCCGTATCCCAGTTCGGAGAAAAGGCGCTTTTCAAAGACATGGGGATTATTGGCGATCAGGATGTTTGCCGCCTTCAGTATCCGCCCTGAAGAGCGATAGTTCTGCTCAAGCTTAACCACCTGTAATGCCGGGAAATCTTGGCTCAACAGCACCAGGTTTTGCGGACGAGCACCACGCCAGGAATAAATCGACTGGTCGTCATCGCCAACCACGGTGAAGCGTGCGCGCTGTCCCACCAGCAATTTCACCAGCTCGTATTGGCTGGTGTTGGTGTCCTGATACTCATCCACCAGCAGATAACGAATCTTGTTTTGCCAGCGCTCCCTTACCTCTTCATTACGCTGTAAAAGCAGCGTCGGTAGCAGAATCAAATCATCAAAATCGAGAACATTACAGGCTTTGAGGTGGTCGTCGTACAGGCTGTAGCAGTGCGCAAAGATCCGGTCGCGCTCGCCTTTAGCACTCGCGGCGGCCTGAGCGGGCGTCATCAGATCGTTTTTCCAGTTTGAGATCGTCGAGATCAGCTGCTGGAGGATAAGTTTGTCGTCTTCGATCCGCCCTTCAGTCAGTTCTTTGAGCAGCGCCACCTGATCGGTATCGTCAAATAGTGAGAAATTGGATTTCATCCCCAACGCGGCATATTCGCGCTTGATGATATCCAGGCCCAGCGTGTGGAATGTCGAAATCATCAGGCCGCGCGCTTCTTTGCGCCCCAGCGTTTGCCCGACGCGCTCTTTCATCTCGCGCGCGGCTTTGTTGGTAAAGGTCACCGCGGCGATATGACGTGCCTGATAGCCGCAGCCACGAATCAAATGCGCGATTTTATTGGTAATCACGCGCGTTTTTCCGGATCCCGCCCCCGCCAGCACCAGGCAAGGTCCGGTGACGAATTCGACAGCTTGTTGTTGTCCGGGGTTTAAACGCATATGCAGGTCACTCAATGAAAGTCGGGAGAGGAGGAAAACGCGTGGTAGTATAGCGAGCCTAATCCATACCACTCAAGGCACGATCATGGCAAAAACAGCAGCAGCACTGCATATCCTTGTTAAAGAAGAAAAACTGGCATTAGATCTTCTGGAACAGATCAAAAACGGCGCAGACTTCGAGAAGCTGGCGAAGAAACACTCTACCTGCCCATCCGGTAAAAAAGGCGGCCACCTGGGTGAATTCCGTCAGGGCCAGATGGTTCCGGCGTTTGATAAAGTGGTGTTCTCCTGCCCGGTGCTGGAGCCAACTGGCCCGCTGCACACTCAGTTCGGTTACCACATCATTAAAGTGCTTTACAGGAATTAATAAAAAGCCCGGTGAGCTTACGTTCACCGGGCTTTTTTAATAGTGAAAAGCGATTCCTCTTTGGATTTCGATTTGCAGGAAGGCGGCAAATGAGCACAGTCCAGGAACATAGATAACGATGTAACTGGGCTGTGCGAATGCCGCCAACGCATCTGCACGTCGAGAGGCGACGAGGAATCAGCCTGCGACGGCAATACGCTTCATATCTTTCATATAACCACGCAGCGTATGGCCCACGCTTTCGATTGCATGGCTGCGAATCGCTTCGTTCACGTCACGCAGCTGAGCGTTATCTACCGCGCCTTCAGCAACCGCTTTACCCAGGTCGCCTGTCTGCAGGGTCGTCATGAACTCTTTCAGCAACGGTACGCAGGCATAAGAGAACAGATAGTTACCGTACTCGGCAGTATCAGAGATAACCACGTTCATTTCATACAGACGCTTACGCGCAATGGTGTTCGCGATCAGCGGCAGCTCGTGCAGTGATTCGTAGTAAGCAGACTCTTCGATGATTCCGGAATCAACCATCGTTTCGAATGCCAGCTCAACGCCCGCTTTCACCATCGCGATCATCAGAACGCCTTTATCGAAGTACTCTTGCTCGCTGATTTTACCGTCAAACTGCGAAGCGGTTTCGAACGCGGTTTTGCCGGTCTCTTCACGCCAGGTCAGCAGGTTTTTATCGTCATTTGCCCAGTCAGCCATCATACCGGAGGAGAATTCCCCGGAGATGATATCGTCCATGTGTTTCTGGAACAGCGGAGCCATAATCTCTTTCAGCTGCTCTGACAGCGCATAAGCACGCAGTTTTGCTGGATTAGACAGACGGTCCATCATCAGCGTAATTCCGCCCTGCTTCAGCGCTTCGGTGATAGTTTCCCAGCCGAACTGAATCAGTTTTTCTGCGTATGCCGGATCGGTACCTTCTTCCACCAGCTTGTCGAAGCACAGCAGAGAACCAGCCTGCAGCATGCCACACAGAATGGTTTGCTCCCCCATCAGGTCAGATTTTACTTCTGCCACGAATGAGGATTCCAGAACGCCCGCACGGTGACCACCGGTTGCAGCAGCCCAGGCTTTGGCAATCGCCATGCCTTCGCCTTTTGGATCGTTTTCCGGGTGAACGGCGATCAGCGTCGGAACACCGAAACCACGTTTGTATTCTTCACGCACTTCGGTGCCTGGGCACTTCGGCGCAACCATCACCACGGTGATGTCTTTACGAATTTGCTCGCCCACTTCAACGATGTTGAAACCGTGAGAGTAACCCAGCGCAGCGCCGTCTTTCATCAGCGGCTGAACGGAACGTACCACGTCGGAGTGCTGTTTGTCTGGCGTCAGGTTAACAACCAGATCCGCCTGCGGCACCAGCTCTTCGTAAGTGCCCACTTTGAAGCCGTTTTCGGTCGCTTTACGCCATGATGCACGCTTTTCAGCAATCGCTTCTTTACGCAGGGCGTAAGAGATATCCAGACCGGAGTCACGCATGTTCAGGCCCTGGTTCAAACCCTGTGCGCCACAGCCGACGATGACCACTTTTTTACCCTGAAGGTAGCTTGCGCCATCGGCAAATTCGTCGCGCGCCATGAAGCGGCATTTGCCCAGCTGCGCCAGCTGCTGACGCAGATTCAGTGTGTTGAAGTAGTTAGCCATGGTGGAACCTCGTGATGTTGTGTTGTGGTGCTTATTATTCGGTGTACTTCGCTTATGCGAGAATGAACTTACTATATGACAGGAAATTTATTGCGGAAATTGATATATTCACAACGTCACGTTGCAATTTCTGCAACGTAAAATCGTGGAGTACGTCCTGTGGATTTACGCGATCTGAAAACCTTTCTGCATTTGGCAGAAAGCCGACATTTTGGCCGCAGCGCACGGGCGATGCACGTCAGTCCCTCCACGCTTTCCCGGCAAATCCAGCGCCTCGAAGAGGATCTTGGTCAGGCGCTGTTTGTTCGCGATAACCGCACCGTCACGCTCACAGAAGCGGGCGAAGAATTGCGCGTCTTCGCCCAGCAAACGCTTTTGCAATATCAGCAGTTGCGCCACACCCTCGATCAGCAAGGCCCATCGCTCTCGGGCGAACTCCATATTTTTTGTTCTGTGACGGCGGCGTACAGCCATTTACCGCCCATTCTTGATCGCTTCCGCGCAGAACATCCGTCCGTTGAAATAAAGCTCACCACTGGCGATGCCGCCGACGCGATGGAAAAAGTGGTGACGGGTGAAGCGGATCTGGCGATTGCCGGTAAACCGGAAATGTTGCCCGGCGCGGTGGCGTTCTCTATGCTGGAAAATCTGGCAGTGGTGTTGATCGCCCCGGCGCTGCCCTGCCCGGTGCGTAATCAGATCTCAGTGGAGGATCCTGATTGGTCAACGGTGCCGTTTATCATGGCCGATCAGGGTCCGGTTCGCCGCCGCATCGAGCTGTGGTTCCGTCGGCAGAAAATCAGCAATCCGTCCATTTACGCCACGGTAGGCGGGCACGAAGCGATGGTGTCGATGGTGGCGCTTGGATGCGGCGTGGCGTTGCTCCCGGAAGTGGTGCTGGAGAATAGCCCGGAGCCGGTGCGTAATCGCGTGATGATTTTAGAGCGCAGCGATGAGAAAACGCCGTTTGAACTGGGTGTGTGCGCACAAAAAAAGCGGCTGCATGAGCCGCTTATTGACGCTTTCTGGCAGATTTTGCCAAACCACTAGCCCGCCAGGAAGAACCTGAACGCCGGGTTATGGGTTTCGTCATGACAATCGTAGCCCAACTCGTTCAGCCGCGTTTCAAAATCTGGCTCGTGCTCGCCCAGCTCAAAGGCGGCCAGCACGCGTCCGAAATCCGTACCGTGGCTGCGATAATGGAACAAGGAAATGTTCCAGTGCGTTCCCAGCGTATGCAGGAATTTCAGTAACGCGCCCGGTGATTCCGGGAACTCAAAGCTGAACAAACGTTCCTGCAACGGCTTAGACGGACGTCCGCCGACCATGTAGCGCACGTGCAGCTTCGCCATTTCATCGTCGGAGAGATCCACCACGCTGTAGCCGCCTTCATGCAGCAAACTCAGAATCTCTTTGCGCTCTTCCACGCCACGGCTCAAACGCACACCAACAAAAATACAGGCGTCTTTGGCATCGGCAAAACGGTAGTTAAATTCGGTGACCGAACGCCCGCCGAGCAGTTGGCAGAATTTCAGGAAGCTGCCCTTCTCTTCCGGAATGGTCACCGCCAGGAGCGCTTCACGCTGTTCGCCCAGCTCGCAGCGTTCGGAAACGTAACGCAAGCCGTGAAAATTGACGTTAGCGCCAGACAACACATGCGCCAGACGTTCGCCGCGAATGTTGTGCTGCGCGATGTATTTCTTCATCCCCGCCAGCGCCAGCGCACCGGACGGTTCCGCAACAGCACGAACATCTTCGAACAAATCTTTCATTGCGGCGCAAATTGAATCGCTGTCGACGGTGATGATGTCGTCGAGATATTCCTGACACACGCGGAAGGTTTCATCGCCAATACGCTTCACGGCAACACCTTCGGCAAACAACCCCACCCGCGCCAGGTCGACAGGATGCCCCGCATCCAATGCCGCTTTCAGGCACGCAGAGTCTTCCGCCTCAACGGCGATGACTTTGATTTGCGGCATCAACTGCTTGATGAGCACCGCGACGCCTGCGGCAAGGCCGCCGCCGCCAACCGGGACGAATACCCGATCGAGGTGCGCATCCTGCTGCAACAGTTCCAGGGCCAGCGTTCCCTGGCCTGCAATGACCATCGGATGATCAAACGGAGGTACCCAGGTAAAACCCTGCTGCTGCGCGAGGTCGATCGCTTTCGCTTTGGCTTCGTCAAAGTTGGCGCCGTGCAATAACACTTCACCGCCAAAACCGCGTACCGCATCGACTTTGATATCAGCGGTTGCTACGGGCATCACGATGAGCGCTTTCACGCCCAGACGCGCGGCAGAGAACGCTACACCCTGTGCATGGTTGCCCGCAGAAGCCGTAATTACACCGCGTGCTTTTTGCTCCTCGTTCAGCCCGGCCATCATCGTGTAAGCGCCGCGCAGCTTGAAGCTGTGCACAGGCTGTCGGTCTTCGCGCTTCACCAGAATCACGTTATCGAGACGAGACGAGAGCTTGTCCATTTTTTGCAGCGGTGTGACCTGTACAGCCTCGTAGACTGGCGCACGCAGCACCGCCCGGAGATATTCCGCCCCATCGGGGGCGGCGGATAAGGGTTGTGATTCGGCCATCATTAGCCCCCAAGTTTGGATTTATCGCGCACCGCGCCTTTGTCAGCACTGGTGGCAAGCGTGGCGTAGGCACGCAATGCGTAAGAAACCTCACGCTGGCGATCTTTCGGCGTCCATGCTTTATCACCGCGAGCGCCTTGCGCTTCGCGGCGCGCTGCAATTTCTTGATCGCTCAACTGGAGCTGAATGCCACGGTTTGGAATGTCGATTTCAATCAGGTCGCCGTCTTCGATAATTGCGATATTCCCGCCGCTCGCCGCTTCCGGTGAAACGTGACCGATAGAGAGTCCAGAAGTGCCGCCCGAAAATCGGCCGTCGGTGATCAGCGCACAGGCTTTGCCCAGACCCATCGACTTCAGGAAGGTCGTTGGGTAAAGCATTTCCTGCATGCCCGGTCCGCCTTTTGGCCCTTCGTAGCGAATCACCACCACGTCACCTGCAACCACTTTACCGCCCAGAATCGCCTCAACGGCATCGTCCTGGCTTTCGTACACTTTCGCCGGACCAGTGAATTTCAGAATACTGTCGTCGACGCCTGCGGTTTTAACGATACAGCCGTTTTCGGCAAAGTTACCGTACAGAACCGCCAGGCCGCCTTCCTGGCTGTAAGCATGCTCCAGCGAGCGAATGCAGCCTTCGGCGCGGTCATCATCCAAAGTATCCCAACGGCAGTTTTGCGAGAATGCTTTGGTGGTACGAATCCCGGCAGGGCCCGCGCGGAACATGCTTTTCACCGCATCGTCTTTGGTGAGCATGATGTCGTACTGCTCAAGCGACTGCGGCAGCGTCAGCCCGAGAATGTTTTTCACTTCACGGTTCAACAGCCCGGCACGATCCAACTCACCCAAAATCCCCAGAACGCCACCGGCACGGTGAACATCTTCCATGTGATATTTTGGCGTGCTCGGCGCGACTTTACACAGCTGCGGCACTTTGCGGGAAAGCTTGTCGATATCGCTCATCGTGAAGTCGATTTCGGCTTCCTGCGCCGCCGCCAGCAGGTGCAGAACGGTGTTGGTTGAACCTCCCATGGCGATATCCAGCGTCATGGCGTTTTCGAATGCGGCTTTGTTGGCGATGTTACGCGGCAGCGCGCTGGCATCGTCTTGCTCGTAATAGCGTTTGGTCAGCTCAACGATGCGCGTCCCGGCACTCAGGAACAGCTGCTCGCGATCGGCGTGCGTCGCCAGCAGTGAACCGTTGCCCGGCTGAGAAAGACCCAGCGCTTCGGTCAGACAGTTCATGGAGTTAGCGGTGAACATACCGGAACAGGATCCGCAGGTTGGACACGCGGAACGTTCCACCTGATCGCTTTGTGCATCGGAGACTTTTGGATCCGCGCCCTGAATCATCGCATCGACGAGATCGAGCTTGATAATCTGGTCTGAGAGCTTGGTTTTACCGGCTTCCATCGGACCACCGGAAACAAAGATCACCGGAATGTTCAGACGCAAGGACGCCATCAGCATCCCTGGGGTGATTTTGTCGCAGTTGGAGATACAGACCATAGCGTCGGCGCAGTGGGCGTTCACCATGTATTCCACGGAGTCGGCGATCAGTTCGCGCGACGGCAGGGAATAAAGCATGCCTCCGTGGCCCATGGCGATACCGTCGTCCACCGCGATGGTGTTGAACTCTTTTGCCACGCCGCCAGACGCTTCGATTTGCTCAGCGACCAGTTTGCCGAGATCGCGCAAGTGCACATGGCCCGGCACAAACTGGGTGAAGGAGTTCACCACGGCGATAATCGGCTTACCGAAGTCGTCGTCGGTCATCCCGGTTGCGCGCCACAGCGCGCGGGCACCGGCCATATTGCGGCCGTGAGTGGTGGTGGCAGAACGATACTTAGGCATGCTTAATCTCTCTCATGAGTGGGACGGTGCGTGCCGCCCCAAAATTATGCTTATGAATTAACTTGATCCAACCAGCCCCATTTATCTTCCGTTTCACCGGTGAAGAGGCCAAAGAATGCTTGCTGAATACGTTTGGTGACCGGGCCACAGTGGCCTTCGCCCACCTGGATGCCGTCAACGCTGCGAACCGGGGTGATTTCTGCCGCCGTTCCGGACATGAATACTTCGTCGGCCAGATACAGCGATTCGCGGGACAGCACCTGCTCGCGCACTTCAATATCCAAATCTTTCGCCAGCTTGATAATGGCGTCGCGGGTGATACCCGGCAATGCAGATGAGGTGAACGGTGGCGTGAACAGGATACCGTCTTTCACTTCAAACAGGTTCTCACCCGCACCTTCAGAGATGTAGCCATTCACATCCAGGGCGATACCTTCCTGGTAACCGTGGCGGCGCGCTTCGCTACCCACTAACAGTGAAGAAAGGTAGTTACCACCGGCTTTCGCAGCGGTCGGGATGGTGTTTGGCGCCACGCGATTCCAGGAAGAGACCATGGCGTCGATCCCCTGATCCAGCGCGTCAGCACCTAAATATGCCCCCCATGGGAAGGCGGCAATAATCACGTCAGTGGTGTAACCGTCTGGCGGGTTTACGCCCATTCCGACATCACCCACGAAGACCAACGGGCGAATATAGGCGCTGGTCAGGTTGTTTTGACGAATCACGGCGCGGCACGCTTCCATCAATTCATCAACGCTCTGAGAGACAGGAAAACGGTAGATTTTGGCCGAGTCACGCAGACGCTGCATGTGTTCGCGATGACGGAACACCACCGGTCCTTTGTGAGAATCGTAGCAACGGATACCTTCAAAAACGGAGGTGCCGTAGTGCAGGGCATGGGACATGACATGGATCTTCGCGTCTTCCCAACGCACCATCTCACCGTTGAACCAAATGTAATCCGCTTTCTTCGTGGTCATTTTTCTTCCTATTGCGCTCAGGCGCGAATTTGTTGTGATGCGGTTGTGCTCTGGCAGATGGCGACGTGGGCAACATCAACCAGTTTACTTAGCTGACTAAACAGTAAGTCGACCGACCGTGGGCTGGCAACGGTCAATTCGATATTTATGTTCTGGGCATCGGTGGCGGTTTCCATATTCATGGCGCAAATCTGAAAACCACGATGGCGTACCACGCGCAACACGCGCTCTAACGTTTCCGGGTTGAAGCGAGCCTGCACGGCGACTTGATGTTGCATCATGATAATTTCTCCAGCATTTGTGCGTTACTGGCACCGGGTGGTACCAATGGCCAGACATTCTCAAGCTCGTCGATTGAGACATGAAGCAGATAGGGCCCCTCGCTGGACAGCATGGTGTCGAGTGCCGCTTCAACCTGGTCTTTACGGGTGATGTGTTGGCCTGGGATGCCGAAGGCGCTAGCTAACACGAGGAAATCGGGGTTATCGGTAAGGGTCGTTTCGCTGTAGCGTTCGTTGAAGAACAACTGCTGCCACTGGCGAACCATCCCCAAACGCTGGTTATCCAGTAACAGGATTTTCAGCGGTAACTGTTTACGCTTAACGGTGCCCAGCTCCTGAACGTTCATCATGAACGAGCCGTCACCCGAGACGCAGATAACCGTATCGTTGGGACGCGCAACCTGCGCACCCACCGCTGCGGGTAATCCAAATCCCATGGTGCCTAAACCGCTTGAGGTGATGAAATTTTCCGGGCGGGTGTAAGTCATGTGCTGTGCGGACCACATCTGATGCTGACCGACATCGGTGGTGACCACGCTGTTAGCCGGTTTACGATCCGACAGCTGCTTTAACAGCAATGGCGCGTAGATTGCTTCGCCCGGGTGGTCGTAACGCCAGGCATTTTCTGTGCGCATCTGCGCCGTATGTTCACGCCATTTGTCGATCGACAAAGACTGCTGCAGTACTGGCAATAAAGCATTCAGATCGCCCTGCAATGTCACATGAGCCTGACGCAGTTTATGCATTTCTGCGGGGTCGATATCCATGTGGATCACTTTCGCATTCGGCGCAAACGTATTCAGCTTACCGGTCACACGGTCATCAAAGCGGGCGCCCACTGCGATAAGTAAATCGCACTCTTGAACGGCCAGATTAGCGGCTTTCGTCCCGTGCATACCCAACATTCCCAGATAGTACGGGTAATCAGCATCTACCGCGCCGAGGCCTTTCAGCGTGCAGGTTGCAGGCATTTGAGTGACGTCGATAAATTCCCGCAGAGCCGGAACCGCCTGCGCCATACCTACGCCACCGCCGATATACAGGATGGGTTGCTGCGCCTGCGCCAGCATCTGCTGGGCGTCTTCTACTTCTGCGTACGGGAAAGCATCTTCCGTTTCAACCGTGGAAAAATGGGGCTCCAGATCGCCCATTGCGAGCTGGATATCTTTAGGAATGTCGATCAGGACCGGGCCCGGACGCCCTGAGTTTGCCACCTCAAAGGCTTCTGCCATTACGCGTGGCAGTTCTTCCAGAGACTGCACCAAAAAGCTGTGCTTGGTGCAGGCCAGTGACAACCCCAGAACATCCACTTCCTGAAACGCATCTGTACCAATCAGGGGCAACGCCACCTGACCGGTGATTGCCACGACAGGAACGGAATCGAGTAACGCATCAGCCAGGCCGGTGATCAGGTTAGTCGCCCCAGGACCGGAAGTCGCCATACAAACGCCGGTTTTCCCCGTGGCTCGGGCGAAACCAATCGCCGCCATTGCCGCGCCCTGCTCGTGTCGGCACAACAGATGTTCCACGCCGCCGTCATACAGTGCATCGTAAATCGGCATAATTGCGCCTCCTGGATATCCGAACACCATCTCGACTCCCTGCGCGCGCAACGCATGTACTACCCACTGTGCCCCATTCATAGTCAGTTCCCCGTCATACTTCGAGAGAAACAGTATTTTATGCTAGTCATCATTATCTGCTCCTCGTTTAAGTTTTTAAGTCATAAAAAAACCCCCGGACCTTTCGGTGCGGGGGTCTTAGTTCGTTAAGGCTTGTTTTTTAAGCCTTTCCTCGTCCAAGTGCAGCCCCGCACGGTGGGATAATAATCACCACCACGCTAATTACGACTAGGCTAATCACTTGTAGAAGGGCTTTCATATTCAGTTATTTTTGCATCTTGTTCGAAGGAATACCTAAAGAGGTAACACAGATATTGATTTGAAGACAAGGAATATTTACGGCGCATTCATTTGGCTAACGAATCGTTTTGTTAAAAATGATTGTTTTATATAAGAAATTTATAAAATGAAGATTTTTCATTATTTTCTTCAAGCTGGCATTGGGCGATGCACAAGCTTACTTCGAGTTGCGAGCGTGATTCAAGCATTATGCAAACATTGCATAATGTCTTAAAAAAACGTGAAAGCGCCTCGTAATGCTACAAATTGCTGCTAAAAAACGAAAAGCAATCCATGCATAGTGACATCAAAAGGAGGCGTTCATGTCACTGTCTGTTGTCTATACCCGCGCTGCTTTAGGAGTGCAGGCCCCGCTCATCTCTGTTGAGGTTCATCTGAGTAACGGTCTCCCGGGTTTAACGCTCGTCGGGCTGCCCGAAACGACAGTGAAAGAAGCCCGAGATCGCGTTCGCAGCGCCATTATTAATAGTGGTTATACCTTTCCGGCAAAAAAGATAACCATCAACCTGGCGCCTGCAGACTTGCCCAAAGAAGGCGGGCGATATGATTTACCTATCGCTATAGCGCTTCTCACCGCCTCTGAGCAACTTAACGCCCCCAGACTGAACACGTATGAGTTTGTTGGCGAATTAGCGCTTACAGGCGCGTTACGTGGCGTTCCCGGCGCAATCTCCGGAGCGTTAGCCGCCTTACAGGCGGGAAGAGAGATCATCGTTGCTGCCGAGAATGCATCAGAAGTCAGCCTGATCGAGAAAAAAGGTTGCCTGATTGCCAATCACCTACAAGAAGTCTGTGCTTTTCTCGAAGGCCGTCATGAGCTTGCCGAACCCGAGGAAAATCGTTTAGTAGTATCAGACTCTCTTGACGACCTGAGCGATATCATTGGCCAGGATCAGGGAAAGCGTGCGCTGGAAATCACTGCGGCCGGTGGTCATAACCTTCTGCTTATCGGGCCGCCAGGGACAGGAAAAACGATGCTGGCAAGTCGGCTGAACGGTCTGCTCCCACCACTAAATAATCAGGAAGCACTTGAGAGTGCCGCAATCATAAGTCTGGCGAATTCAATATCATTGAAGAAGCAATGGAAGAGACGACCGTTTCGTTCTCCTCATCATAGTGCCTCACTCTGCGCGATGGTCGGCGGAGCCTCCATTCCTGAGCCCGGTGAAATCTCTTTAGCCCATAACGGAATTCTTTTTCTTGATGAGTTACCGGAGTTTGAACGACGAGTTCTGGATGCATTACGTGAGCCTATCGAGTCCGGACAGATCCATATTTCACGTACACGCGCGAAGATTAGCTACCCCGCACAGTTTCAGCTTATTGCCGCCATGAATCCAAGCCCATCAGGGCATTATCAAGGCAATCACAACCGGAGTACGCCTGAACAAACGCTTCGCTACCTGGGGAGGCTGTCAGGGCCCTTCCTTGACCGTTTTGATTTGTCCCTGGAGATCCCGCTGCCACCACCGGGAGTGCTTAGCCAGACAAACTCTACGGGTGAAACCAGCGTGACCGTGCGGGAAAGAGTGATCATCGCACAGGCACGACAGTTGAAGCGCCAAAATAAGCTCAATGCACGTCTCGATAACGCCGAGATTCGCCAGCGTTGTCGTTTATCAGAGGAGGATTCCCGTTGGTTAGAAGAGACGTTAACGCGGCTTGGGCTTTCAGTGCGGGCCTGGCAACGCTTATTGAAGGTTGCACGCACTATTGCAGATTTGGAGAGTTGTGGAGATATCGAGAGGAGGCATTTGCAAGAAGCATTAAGCTATCGCGCGATAGATCGTCTGCTGCTGCATCTGCAAAAGATGCTGACGTAAAAAAGGGGCCGAAGCCCCTTTCTCATTATATCAATCGTCCGATTCGGTGTAGTCTTCTGCGCCTTCTACCTGTGGCTTACCGCCAGACAGTGTATGAAAACGCTTTGGTCGCTTAATACGACCCATGTACTTGATCCACACACGTTCTATTTCAGATTCCGGCTCACGTTCCCCACGGCAAACGGCAACAAACTGTTTTTCGTCTTCCGTTGCAGGCTCACGTTTCCCCAGATCTAACTCGTTAAAAGCGTAACCATGACGTTCAAGCAGTTGCGCTTCTTTAATGGTGAAGTCACCGTGACGAGAGAACCCACGCGGATAATTTTTATTGTCAAAAAAACGATTAGTCGTCGTAAAGCTTTCCGCCATCCTACACGCTCCTAATTCTTTGGCCGAGCTATTTATGGCGCGGAGTATTAGTTACGCTTGACAGAGTGTAAAACAAAAGATTTAAATCATAACGACAAATAATTTTGCGGAGAAAGATGTGGATACGGAATTGCTAAAAACTTTCCTCGAAGTGAGCAGAACGCGTCACTTTGGGCGGGCAGCAGAAGCGCTTTATCTGACGCAATCAGCGGTCAGTTTTCGTATTCGCCAGCTAGAAAACCAGCTTGGTGTGAATCTTTTTACCCGTCATCGCAACAATATTCGCTTAACTGCTGCCGGGGAAAAGCTCCTTCCTTACGCAGAAACATTGATGAACACCTGGCAGGCCGCGCGAAAAGAAGTCGCCCACACCTCGCGATACAATGAGTTTTCTATTGGGGCCAGCGCGTCTTTGTGGGAATGCATGCTGAGTCAGTGGCTTACCCGTTTATACCGGTCACATGACAATTTGCAATTTGAGGCCAGGATCGCACAGAGACAATCGCTTGTGAAGCAGCTGCATGAACGCCAGTTGGATCTTTTGATTACTACCGAAGCCCCTAAAATGGATGAATTTAGCAGTCAGATCCTTGGACAGTTTAGTCTCGCACTCTATGCCTCTGCGCCTTCAATGATGAAAGCGGATCTGACCTATTTGCGCCTGGAATGGGGTCCTGATTTCCAACAGCACGAAACGGGTTTGATTGCTGCGGATGATGTCCCGGCTCTGACAACGAGTTCAGCTGAGATGGCTTGTCAGCAATTAACGACTCTTAAAGCATGTACCTGGTTGCCCGCTCGTTGGGCCGATGAGAAACCAAATTTGCACACTGTTACGGATTCAACAACGCTATCCAGACCGCTTTACGCCGTTTGGCTTCAGAACAGTGATAAGCAGATGCAAATAAAGGATCTTTTAAAAATCAATGTGATGGATTGATAGCTGAAGACTTGCAAGGATGCAGGTTTTGAGGGTTTTGGGGATTTCGAAACAAAAAAAATCCTTTGCCTAAGCAAAGGATTATATATGGCAGGGGCGGAGAGACTCGAACTCGCGACACCCGGTTTTGGAGACCGGTGCTCTACCAACTGAGCTACGCCCCTAAATTTTCTTACTATTAAGCCTGCTTGTTTAGCAGGCTTAATTTTTATAATAAGTGGCGGAACGGACGGGACTCGAACCCGCGACCCCCTGCGTGACAGGCAGGTATTCTAACCGACTGAACTACCGCTCCACCGAAGACTGCTGTAACCACCGGATTTATGCACCGGCTTACTACTTAATTTGATGCC
>NZ_JAZQNX010000038.1:0-1981 GCF_045627565.1 Lelliottia sp.
TCACCTGACCGGTGAAACCGTCATGGTGGCGCTCTCATCCGTGAACCTCCTTTCTCTGGCGAGCCTTGCCCGGCGTCAGCACCCGGCCTGTCAGATTGTCCTCGCTGCCGACCGCGACCTCAGCGGGAACGGCCAGACAAAAGCCGCAGCGGCCGCACAGGCCTGTGAGGGTACGGTTGCCCTCCCGCCGGTATTTGGTGACTGGAATGATGCCTTTATGCAGCAGGGTGAGGACGCGACGCGCAAGGCGATTTATACCGCCATACGGCCGCCGGCGCAAAGCCCGTTCGACACCATGAGCGAGGCGGAATTTACCGCCATGAGTACCAGTGAAAAGGCAATGCGGGTGCATGAGCATTACGGCGAAGCGCTGGCCGTGGATGCGAACGGCCAGCTCCTGTCCCGCTATGAGGCCGGGACATGGAAAATCATCCCGCCGTCGGATTTTGCCCGCGACGTGGCCGGGCTGTTCCAGCGCCTGCGCGCCCCGTTCTCATCGGGGAGAATTCCCTCCGTGGTCGATACCCTGAAACTGATTATCCCGCAGCAGGCCGCCCCTGCACGCCGTCTGATTGGTTTTCGCAACGGCGTGCTCGATACCCTCACCGGCGTATTCAGTCCGCACAGCAAATCGCACTGGCTGCGTACGCTGTGCGACGTGGATTTTACCCCGCCGGTGGAGGGCGAAACGCTGGAAACCCACGCACCGAATTTCTGGCGCTGGCTCAACCGTGCGGCCAGTGGTAATTCGGCTAAACGTGACGTGATACTCGCTGCGCTGTTTATGGTGCTGGCGAACCGTTACGACTGGCAGCTCTTTCTCGAAGTCACTGGCCCCGGCGGCAGCGGAAAAAGTATTCTGGCCGAAATTGCGACCCTGCTCGCCGGGGAAGACAACGCCACGTCAGCGACCATCGAGACGCTGGAATCACCACGTGAGCGCGCCGCGCTGATTGGATTCTCGTTGATACGACTGCCTGACCAGGAGAAATGGAGCGGGGACGGCGCAGGACTTAAGGCCATCACCGGCGGCGATGCCGTGTCGGTCGACCCGAAATACCGCGACGCCTATTCGGCCTATATCCCGGCGGTAATTCTGGCCGTGAACAATAACCCGATGCGCTTCACCGACCGCAGCGGCGGCGTGTCCCGTCGCCGGGTCATTATTCATTTCCCGGAGCAAATCGCCCCGGAGGAGCGCGATCCGCAGCTTAAGGACAAAATCGCACGCGAGCTGGCCGTCATCGTGCGCCAGCTTATGCAGCAGTTCAGCGACCCGATGAGCGCTCGCACGTTGCTCCAGTCACAGCAGAACTCCGACGAGGCGCTCAGTATCAAGCGCGATGCCGACCCGACGTTTGATTTTTGCGGCTATCTGGAGGCACTGCCGCAGACGAACGGGATGTTTATGGGGAATGCCAATATCATCCCGCGACAGCCACGTAACTATCTCTATCACGCCTATCTGGTCTATATGGAGGCCAACGGCTACAAGCATGTGCTGAGCCTGAAAATGTTCGGGCTGGGGCTGCCGATGATGCTGAAAGAGTACGGGCTGAACTACGAGAAGCGGCACACTAAACAGGGTACGCAAACCAACCTGACGCTCAGGGAGGACAGCAACGGCGACTGGCTGCCGAAGTGCGACGAATCTGCAGCGACATAACCTACCTCAGACCGGCAATCGCCGGTCTTTTTATGCCTGCCTGACCCGCGAGGTGAACAATCGACTGTTCACCCTTCACCATCTGTTCACCACTTAACATCATGAAATTACTTTATAAAAATTGAAGGTGAACAGAGTGAACAGTAAAACCCAAAAAAACTTTTTACCCCCCCTCGTTGCCTGATCCGGCGCGCCCTGCGCGCGCACAAATCACAAAGGTGAAGAGTCGACTGTTCACTCTTCACCAACTCATCACCCCTTAACATCATGATTTAAAATGGGAAATCATCGAGGTGAACAGTGTGAACAGTTAAA
>NZ_JAZQNX010000039.1:0-196693 GCF_045627565.1 Lelliottia sp.
CGATGGATTCGTCCACCGTCATCGGCACCGGAATGCCGTTATCGTCGCGCGGGCCGAGTAAATGGCTCATCAGCTGGCCTCTTTCATATGGCGAGTTAAATCAATGCGGTCGGACGGCAACAGGCATTTTTGGCGTTTGCAATCCGGGCAGGTTTCAAAGCTTTCGCGGTGATGTTCCGCGCGGACGTCACCGTTGTGTTTCAGCAGCGCGATGGCGTAGTCGATCTCTTTTTGCACGGCGAAAGGACGACTGCACACCCGGCAATGACACAGGGCAAAGCGCGACTGCTGGAGAAAATCCTCTTTTTTCCACACCGCCAGTTCGTACTCCTGCGACAGCTTGATCGCGGCCGTCGGGCAAACCTCTTCGCAGCGACCGCAAAAAATGCAGCGCCCAAGGTTGAACTGCCAGGCCAGCTCTTTGGTGGCCAGATCCGTTTCAACCGTCAACGCATTCGACGGGCAGGCATTCACACAGGCAGCGCAACCAATGCACTGCTGCGGATTGTGTTCAGGTTTGCCGCGAAAGTTTTTATCGACCGGAATCGGCTCCAGCGGATAACTGCTGGTAACCGTGCCGGTTTTGACCACTTTTTTGATAAAGGTAAACATCACGCGTCCTTATTTCAGCGGCGAGTTCTTGCGCTCGATGCTGTAGCGTTCAAGCTCTTTGTACGCCACCACTTTGCTTTTCTTTTTACGCACATCGACCACCGTCATGCGATCGGTGCAGGAGTAGCACGGATCCAGGCTGCCGATGATCAGCGGCGCATCAGAGACAGTGTTGCCGCGCAGCATATAGCGCAGCGTCGGCCAATTGGCGTAAGTCGCTGCACGACAGCGCCAGCGGTACAGCTTCTGGTTGTCGCCGGTCATGCTCCAATGAATGTCATCTCCGCGCGGCGCTTCGGCAAAACCAAGTGCAAAGCGGTTAGGGATATAGGTAAAGCCTTCGACCATCAGCGGGCCGCCCGG
This sequence comes from Lelliottia sp., assembly GCF_045627565.1. Classification (NCBI taxonomy): domain Bacteria; kingdom Pseudomonadati; phylum Pseudomonadota; class Gammaproteobacteria; order Enterobacterales; family Enterobacteriaceae; genus Lelliottia; species Lelliottia sp. Next base: position 976 of record NZ_JAZQNX010000039.1, read on the forward strand.
CAGGTTATCCAGACCAAAATCGATCATATTCAGCGCAGTGAACACTTCGTTGATGCGTACTTTCAAACGCGAAATCACGTCGCAGCCCTGCTCGGTGTGAATCGTCATAGGCAGCAGGCCATAACCGACGAACGGGTGATCGGCGCGGGTATCGCGAGCGTGGCCGCTGGCGCGCACCATTGGGCCGACGTTGCTGAAGTCGCGGGCGATTTGCGGATCAAGACGACCAATGCCCACGGTACGCTGTTCGATGTTTGGCGTACTGAGCAGCATATCCACCAGATCCTGTACGTCGCGGCGCATCTGCTGGGCCAGCAGGCGGGTCTGGATCATGTCGTCTTTCAGCAGATCGCGACGAATCCCGCCGATCAGATTCAGACCGTAAGTTTTACGCGCGCCGGTCAGGATCTCGGCCATTTTCATGGAGGCTTCACGCACGCGGAAGAACTGCATAAACCCGGAGTCGAAGCCAACGAAGTGGCAAGCCAGGCCGAGGTTCAGCAGGTGTGAATGCAGGCGCTCCACCTCCAGCAGAATGGCGCGGATCATCTGCGCACGTTCCGGCACCACAATTCCCATGCCGTTTTCGACCGAGGTGGTATAGGCGGTGCTGTGGGCAAAGCCGCAGATGCCGCACACGCGGTCAGACAGGAAAGTGACTTCGTTGTAACCCATGCGGGTTTCCGCCAGTTTTTCCATGCCGCGATGGACATAGAACAGGCGATAATCGGCGTCGATAATGTTTTCGCCGTCGACGAACAAACGGAAATGGCCCGGTTCATCGGAGGTGACGTGCAGCGGGCCAATCGGCACCACGTTGTTCTTTTTGCTGCCCAGCTCGTTGATGAATTCGTAGGTTTCACTGTCGGTTGTCGGCGCAGGGCGCTGGCGATAATCCATGCTGTCTTTACGCAGCGGATAGAGTTCGTCCGGCCAGTCGTCCGGCAATACCAGACGGCGCTCATCCGGCAGGCCCACCGGCACAAGACCGTACATGTCGCGCACTTCGCGCTCACCCCAGACGGCCGCGGGCACGCGCGGCGTGACGGACGGATATTCCGGTTTATTCGGATCCACTTCGACGCGTACGGTGAGCCAGCACTTCACACCCTGCTCCATCGACATCACGTAATACACCGCGTAATTGCCGCACAACTGACGCTCATCGTTACCGAACAGCACCGACAGCCAGCCGCCCTGCTGGTAATAAAGAAACTCCACCACTTCGGGCAGATAGTTCACCTTGATGGTGACGGTTATCTGATCTTTGGTCTGCCAGGACTCTTCCAGCACTACGCCGGGGAAAGCCTGATGCAGCGCGGCGAGATAGTTTTGACCTTTTTTTTCTTCTGACATGCTCTGACTCTCTGTAATCACGCCACCAGCAAGGAGACGAATGCTAAAAATGCAAAACCAAAACCAGCCCAGGTCATGCGTGAGGTGGCAACAAACCGCAGTCGCGCCATGCTGTTTTCAAACAGGGCGATAATGAGGACGCCAGCCATCAGCTTGAACGCGGCAATCACCACGGCCAGCAGCAGACCGCCAACGGAAAAGTGGATCATTTGACCCCACGGGAAAAAGACCCCGACAAACATCTGCAATACCACCAGCTGTTTGAGGCTGATGCCCCACTTCAGTACCGCAAAGCCGTAGCCGCTGTATTCGGTGAGCGGACCTTCCTGCAGCTCTTGCTCCGCTTCAGCGAGGTCGAACGGCAGTTTGCCCATCTCGATAAAGGTGGCAAACGCGCAGGCGCAGAGCGCCAGAATCAGCGGGATGCTCCGCGCAACGGGCCAGTGATAGACGGTGTCGGTGATAAAGCTGATATGGGTAGACCCCGCGACCTGTGCGGCGACCCACAATCCCAGCAGCAGGATCGGCTCCACTAATACGCCCAGCATTGCCTCGCGGCTGGCCCCGATACCGGTGAACGGACTGCCGGTATCCAGGCCTGCAATGGCAAAGAAAAAGCGCGCGATAGCAAAGAGGTAAATCAGGGTGATCAGATCGCCCAAAACAGGCAACGGTGACCACACGGTCACCACCGGCAGCGCGGTGGCAATAGTTAGCATCACGCCGACCATCACAAACGGCGTCAGACGAAACACCCAGCCCGCCGCATCGGGCGCAATACTTTGACGTCCCATCAGCTTGAACAGGTCACGATATTCCTGCAGCACGCCAGGACCACGACGGTTATGCATCCGCGCACGCGCCACTCGGGTCACGCCGGAGAGCAGTGGCGCGACGGCGAACAACACCAGCGCCTGAAGTAATGCCAGTAACAAACTCATGTCAGGCTCCTCGTGAAATCACAATCACCACCAGCACCGCCAGTTCGATAACGGCGAGGCGACGGAATAAGCCGGGCGCGGCAGCGCTCTGCCAGCCAGGAACCCAGCCCACCGGATTGAGCTTTTCTCGCAGCTTCAGCACGGCAGAAAAGTTTTCTTTTACCGGCATCGCAAAGCCGTGGGCGGTGATCACCATGGATTCTTCGTGTTCATATCCGCAGGCCCATGCCGCGCCGCGCGAACGGGCAGGCAGGCGATCGCGTTTGAAGAACAGCATCAGCACGAACGGCAGCAGTGGCGCGGCAATCAGCAACAGCGCAATCATCGGTTGAGAAACGGTGGTGTGCGATGTCGTCAGCGGCAGAGGAACAGCCGTACCCAGCAGCGGCAGCAGCCACGGCGCTGCAACGCCGCCTGCGATACAGCACATTGCCAGCAGAACCACGCTCGTCGTCATCAGGAAAGGTGCGCCAAAGGCCTGTCTGGCTTCACGGGTACGCGGCGCGCCCAGGAACGTCACCCCATACACTTTCGCCATACACATCACCGCCAGCGCCCCGGTAATGGCTAAACCCACCGCCAATAGCGGGCCAAGAAGGCGTGCAATAAACACGTCGCTCTGGCCGAGTGCAAAGAACGACTGGTAGATAACCCATTCGCCTGCAAAGCCGTTCAGCGGCGGCAGTGCGGCCATCGCCATCAGCCCGACCAGCATGGCAAGCGAGATAAGCGGCATTGTTTTGCCGATCCCGCCGAGCTTTTCGATGTCGCGATGCCCGGTGCGGAACCAGACGCTGCCTGCCCCCAGAAACAGGGTACTTTTAAACAGGCTGTGGTTGATGAGGTGATATAACCCGCCGATAAATCCGGCCGCAATCAGGGTCGGTTGGTTCAGTGCAAGCCCGGTCACGCCTGCGCCAAAGCCCAGCAAAATGATGCCGATGTTTTCGAGCGTGTGGTACGCCAGCAAACGCTGAATATTGTGCTCCATCAGGGCATACAGTCCGCCCACGAAAGCGGTGAGCATCCCGACCAGCAACAGCACCACGCCCCACCACAGTGGCGGTTGTCCCCCCACCAGCGTCAGCGTCAACATGCCGAACAGACCGACTTTCATGACCACGGTTGAAAACAGCGTCGCGGCAGGGGCAGAAGCGTTCGCATGTGCCTGCGGAGCCCAGCCGTGCAGCGGAATAATCCCCGCCAGCAAACCGAAGCCAGCCATACCCAGCAGCCAGATGTCGGCACCCAATGGCAACATCTGCGTGCGTTGATTGATCAACACCAGATCCAGCGTGCCGTAGCGTTGCCACATCAACCCGCACGCCAGCGCCAGCAGCAGCGTTCCCAGGCGTCCCAGCGCAAACCACAGCTTGCCAGACTGCGTGCATCCGGTGAGAAACACCCCGCATAACGCCATGATTTCTGACATCACCACCAGCGCCGCGAGATTGCTGGCGACTACGGCACAAATGGCGGTCGCCAGCAGCAAATTGACCAACAGCCCGTTCGGTTTGGTCTGCGAATGACGATGCCAGTCGATGTTAAACAGGCTGATAAACAGCCCGCACAAACCAAAGGTCACCAGCCAGATGGCGTTGAGCGGCGTAAGGGCAATGCTGTGATGGATAACAGGAATCACCGCCACGGCACTCAGCCCGCGCGTCAACACCACAACGCCCGCAGCGAACGTCATCACGCTGCCCACTGCGCCGCCAAGCCCGGCAACCCAGCCGCTCAGCGGTTTATAAAACGAGAGGAGAAGTGACAGAACCGCCGTCACCGTCAGGCACGCTACGGCGCTGATAACTAAATCGACAGCGTTCATTTCGCCCCCTCGTTTTGCGTCTGAAGCAGCGACAGATCGCCGAAATCGGTATTCACGGTCAGCTCGCGTTTGCGTTTGCTGCTGCGCGCAATATCACGAATATTCACTAAAATCAGCGCCTTTGTCGGACAGGTACGAACACAGGCCGGGCCTTGTTCATCAAAACTGCACAAATCGCATTTCACCGCCACGGCACGCACGCCCGGCACCCAATCCAGCAGCGTACTGACGCGCGCCGGAGCCGGTGGCGCGGGGGGCGCTTTTGGCGAATTAGCATTGGCAGGAATGTGCAGCGGACGGCTGCCGGAAAATTCAATGGCGCCAAATGGACAGGCGATGCCGCACAGTTTGCAGCTCACGCACAAGCTTTCATTTAACTGTACAGCCCCCTCAACGCGGGTGATGGCGTTGACAGGACAGACACCCGCGCAGGGGGCGTCCTCACAATGATGGCAGAGCTGCGGCGCAGACTCTTTCTCATTGCGCATGACTTTCAAACGTGGCATCGACTGCAACCCGTGCAGGCGGTGCGTTTCTGAACACGCCGCTTCACAGGTATGACAGCCAATGCAGACCGTCGAGTCAGCTATTACAAAACGGTTCACCGGGGAGTCCTCAGGACATAGTCATTTTTGACGAAAAAGTGCCATATCGACACGTCTCGACACGTAAACATCAGACGGTGCGCGGCTCGCTCACCAGCGCTTTTAAATCCACCGGTAAATCGTGCTCAACCGCGGAATAGAGGTTGTTGTAAACAGGTGCGATTTTTTCCAGATAGTGTTCAAGCACCTGCTGGCGATCACGGTTGCTGACGTGACCGTCAACCATGCCGTCGGCCATCAACTGCGCCTGCGCAATCAACTCTCTTTCGCCCTCTTTTGTCTCGACAAAGTACTGAATGGTGTGGCTGTTAAACGTGTCCGCCAGGGTGACGAAAATCATGAAGTGGCCGAACAGTACAAAGCACAAATCCTCTTGTGCCGCACAGCTCATGGCGTGATGCAGACGCGCTTTTGACAGGGTGATCCCCTGGACCAGCGAATTACAGTAATGCTGCCATTGTTCCTGCAGTGATTGATGGCGCTGCGCGATGTAATCCGCCTTTTCGCTAATTTCCCAAATAGTCATCTCAGGTATCCGGTTAATGGAGATACGGCTGTTAAGCAGATTTTGTGCCAATTTTTATCATATTGAAATTTATAGAATTTAAGACAATCCAAACTGTCAATGACAGCCTGTCGACGTGTCATTTCGTCAGCAACGTCATCGTCACACCCTAATCAAAATTAAGCTGGCATCGTTATTGCATTAATGGGGCAAATCATTGAGGAGGCGTCATGCACGAAATCACCCTCTGCCAGCGAGCGCTGGAGTTAATCGAACAGCAGGCAAAAGCGCACAACGCGAAACGCGTGACAGGCGTTTGGCTGAAAGTGGGACCGTTTTCCTGCGTCGAAACCAGCGCCCTCACCTTTTGCTTTGAGCTGGTGTGTCGCGACACGCTGGCTGAAGGCTGTCAGCTGTATATAGAAGAACAGCAGGCCGAATGCTGGTGTGAACACTGCCAGCAATACGTCACGCTGCTCTCCTCTAAAGTGCGCCTCTGTCCGCAGTGTCAGAACGTTGGGCTGCGCATCGTGGCGGACGACGGTTTGCAGATCCAGCGCCTCGAAATAGACCAGGAGTAAATCATGTGTAGTACCTGCGGTTGCGCCGAAGGCAACCTGTATATCGAAGGCGATGAGCATCGCCCTCATTCCGCGTTTCGCTCCGCCCCTTTCTCCCCTGCACCGCGCGCCACGGCGGCGTTAACCGGCATTCGGTTCGCGCCGAAGCAGTCGGATGCGGGCGATCTGCATTACGGCCACGGCGAAGCGGGGACGCATGCGCCAGGCATGAGCCAGCGCAAAATGTTGGAAGTCGAAATCAACGTGCTGGACAAAAACAATCAGCTGGCTGCACGCAATCGCGCACGCTTTGCCGCGCGTCAACAACTGGTGCTGAACCTGGTTTCCAGTCCCGGCTCGGGTAAAACCACTCTGCTCACCGAAACGCTCAAACACCTGAGCGGCAGCGTCTCGTGCGCGGTTATCGAAGGCGATCAGCAAACCGTGAATGACGCCGCACGCATCCGCGAAACCGGCACCCCGGCTATTCAGGTGAATACCGGTAAGGGCTGCCATCTGGATGCGCAAATGATTGCCGACGCCGCGCCGCGTCTGCCGCTGGCCGATAACGGCATTCTGTTTATTGAAAACGTCGGCAATCTGGTGTGTCCGGCGAGTTTTGATCTGGGCGAGCGTCACAAAGTTGCGGTGCTGTCCGTCACCGAAGGAGAAGACAAGCCGCTGAAATATCCGCATATGTTTGCCGCTGCCTCGCTGATGCTGCTTAATAAAATCGACCTGCTGCCGTATCTGAATTTCGATGTCGATAAATGCCTGGCGTACGCGCGCGAGGTGAACCCGGATATTCAGATCCTGCTGGTGTCCGCCACGCGCGGAGACGGCATGGAAAGCTGGCTTGCGTGGCTGGAGAACGAACGATGTGCATAGGCGTCCCGGGACAAATTCATTCCATCGATGGCAATCAGGCGAAAGTAGAAGTCTGCGGCGTGCTCCGCGACGTTGATCTCACGCTGGTCGGGTGTGCGGATGAAACTGGCGCATCGCGTATTGGCCAGTGGGTGCTGGTCCACGTGGGTTTTGCGATGAGCATGATTGACGAGGAAGAAGCCCGCGACACCCTGGCGGCGCTGCAAAATATGTTCGACGTCGAACCCGACGTGGGCGCGCTGCTGTATGGCGAGGAGCGATAGCCGATGCGCTACGTTGATGAATATCGTTCGCCAGAACAAGTGATGCGGCTTATCGCTCACCTTAAGATTCGGGCAACATTACTCGAGTACACCGCGCAGCGTCCGCTGCGGATCATGGAAGTGTGCGGCGGACACACGCATGCCATCTTCAAGTTTGGCCTTGACCAGTTGCTGCCGGAGAACATCGAGTTTATCCACGGTCCAGGCTGTCCGGTGTGCGTGCTGCCGATGGGCCGCATCGATAATTGCATCGAAATCGCCAGCCAACCGGGCGTGATTTTCTGCACTTTTGGCGATGCGATGCGCGTGCCGGGCAAAAACGGTTCACTGTTACAGGCCAGAGCGCGCGGTGCGGATGTGCGAATTGTCTATTCTCCTGTGGATGCGCTGAAGCTGGCGGCGGAAAATCCAACGCGCAAAGTGGTGTTTTTCGGCCTGGGATTTGAAACCACCATGCCCGCCACGGCGATTACTTTGCAACAGGCAAAAGCGCAAGGTCTCGATAACTTCTTCTTTTTTTGCCAGCACATCACGCTGATCCCTACGTTGCGCAGCCTGCTGGAAGAACCGGATAACGGAATTGATGCTTTTTTAGCGCCCGGCCACGTCAGTATGGTGATTGGCACAGAGGCGTACGGTTTTATTGCAGCGGACTATCATCGGCCATTAGTGGTCGCTGGTTTCGAACCACTTGATCTACTGCAAGGCGTTAACATGCTGGTTGAGCAGAAAATAGCAGCCATGAGCGTGGTCGAAAATCAGTATCGCCGCGTCGTGCCCGATGCGGGAAATCCGCTGGCGCAAAAAGCCATCGCCGAGGTTTTTGCCGTAGAAGGTGACAGCGAATGGCGCGGTTTGGGATGGATTGCAGCGTCTGGCGTGCATTTAACCCCCGCGTATCGCGCATTCGACGCCGAAGCGCATTTTCGCCCGCAGCCACAGCAGGTTTGTGATGACCCGAGAGCCCGCTGCGGGGCCGTGCTGACCGGTAAATGCAAACCGCATCAATGCCCGTTATTTGGCAACACCTGCAATCCGCAAACCGCATTTGGCGCGCTAATGGTCTCTTCCGAAGGCGCCTGCGCCGCATGGTATCAGTATCGCAATCAGGAGTGTGAAGCATGAACACGGTTGAAATGGCGCACGGCAGCGGCGGCCAGGCGATGCAGAAACTCATCAGCCAACTGTTTCTGGAAGCCTTTGCCAACCCATGGCTGGCGGAGCAAGAAGATCAGGCGCGCATTGCCCTGTCGACACTGACCGCGCAGGGCGACAGGCTGGCGTTCTCTACCGACAGTTACGTGATTGATCCGCTGTTCTTTCCGGGTGGTGATATCGGCAAGCTGGCGGTGTGCGGCACCGCCAATGACGTGGCCGTCAGCGGCGCTACCCCTCGCTATCTTTCGTGCGGTTTTATTCTTGAAGAGGGGCTGGCGATGGACACGCTAAAAGCCGTCGTTCAGAGCATGGCGCGCACCGCACGCGAAGCGGGTATCGCTATTGTCACCGGTGATACCAAAGTCGTGCAGCGCGGCGCGGCGGATAAACTGTTTATTAATACTGCAGGGCTGGGCGCAATCCCCGCGGACGTTCACTGGGGCGCACAACGGCTGACGGTCGGTGATGTGTTGATCGTGAGCGGCACGCTGGGCTGTCATGGCGCAACGATTTTGAACCTGCGTGAAGGCCTGGGCCTGGACGGCGAATTGCGCAGCGACTGCGCCGTGCTGACGCCGCTTATCCAGACGCTCCGTCATCTCCCGGGGATCAAAGCCCTGCGCGATGCGACGCGCGGGGGAGTCAATGCGGTTGCCCATGAATTTGCCGCCAGCAGCGGATGCGGCATTGAGCTGACAGAGCAACATCTGCCGGTCAAACCGGCCGTGCGCGGCCTGTGCGAACTTCTTGGGCTTGATCCGCTAAACTTTGCCAACGAAGGCAAATTGTTAATCGGCGTCGAGCGTTCTGCGGCAGAAGCCGTGCTGGCGCAGCTGCGCGATCATCCACTTGGTCAGGATGCCGCAGTGATCGGTGAAGTGGTTGAGCGCAAAGGGGTGCGCCTGACCGGACTTTACGGCATTAAACGCACGCTGGATTTACCGCACGCGGAACCGTTACCCCGAATTTGCTAGAACCGCGCTAAACGTGGTCAGCACTCTTATTTTTTTGCCCGTTTCTTTGGAAGCAATATGTCGTATACACCGATGAGCGATCTTGGACAGCAAGGGCTGTTCGATATTACGCGCACACTGTTACAGCAGCCCGATCTGGGTTCGCTCAGCGAAGCCCTGACGCGTCTGGTGCAGCAGTCTGCGCTGGCAGACAGTGCCGCTATCGTGCTGTGGCACAGCGCAAGCCGTCGTGCCAGCTACTTTGCGACGCGCGATAACGGTAAGTCCGTCGAATATGAAGACGAAACCGTGCTGGCGAATGGTCCTGTGCGCCGTATTTTGTCACGCCCGGACGCCCTGCACTGCAACTTCGACGAATTCCAGCAAGCCTGGCCGCTGCTTGCAAAGAGCAATTTGTATTCGCCTTTTGGCCATTACTGCCTGCTACCGCTCACCGTGGAAGGGCGGATTTTTGGTGGCTGCGAATTTATCCGCAACACGGATCAGCCGTGGAGCGAGACGGAATATGAGCGTCTGCATACGTTCACGCAGATTGTCAGCGTGGTGGCCGAGCAGATCCACAGCCGCGTCACCGATAACGTCGATTACGATCTGTTAAGCCGCGAGCGCGATAACTTCCGCATTCTCGTCGCCATCACTAATGCGGTACTGTCCAGACTGGACATGGACGAACTGGTGAGTGAAGTCGCCAAAGAGATCCACCACTATTTTAAAATCGACGCGATAAGCATCGTGTTGCGCGGCCATCGCAAGGGCAAGCTGACCATCCACTCCACTCACTATCTCGATGAAACCAATCCTGCGCACGAACAAAGCGAAGTGGATGAGGCGGGAACGCTTTCCGAGCGGGTGTTTAAAAGCAAAGAGATGCTGCTGCTGAATCTGAGTGAACGCGACGAGCTGGCACCTTACGAGCGGATGCTTTTCCAGTGCTGGGGGAACCAGATTCAGACCCTGTGCCTGCTGCCGCTGATGTCCGGCAATACCATGCTCGGCGTGTTAAAACTGGCGCAGTGCGAAGAACAAGCCTTTACCACGACCAACCTTAAGCTGCTGCGCCAAATCGCAGAGCGCATTGCGATTGCGCTCGACAACGCGCTGGCGTACCAGGAAATTCATCGCCTGAAAGAGCGGCTGGTGGACGAAAACCTGGCGCTGACCGAGCAGCTTAATAATGTCGACAGCGAATTCGGTGAAATCATTGGCCGCAGTGATGCCATGTACAGCGTTCTGAAGCAAGTTGAGATGGTGGCGCAAAGCGACAGCACGGTGTTAATCCTCGGCGAAACGGGCACCGGTAAAGAGTTGATCGCCCGCGCGATTCATAATCTTAGCAACCGCAACAGCCGCCGGATGGTGAAGATGAACTGCGCGGCGATGCCCGCGGGCTTGCTTGAAAGCGATCTTTTTGGTCACGAGCGCGGCGCGTTTACCGGCGCCAGCACCCAGCGCATTGGCCGCTTTGAACTGGCGGATAAAAGCTCGCTATTCCTGGATGAAGTGGGTGATATGCCGCTGGAATTGCAGCCAAAACTGCTGCGAGTATTACAAGAGCAAGAGTTTGAACGTCTGGGAAGTAATAAACTCATTCAGACCAATGTCCGGCTGATTGCCGCGACCAATCGCGATCTAAAAAAAATGGTCGCCGACCGCGAATTTCGTAACGACCTTTATTACCGTCTGAACGTGTTTCCAATTTGCTTACCGCCGCTACGCGAGCGCCCCGACGATATTCCGCTGCTGGTGAAAGCCTTTACCGCTAAAATTGCTCGTCGGATGGGACGCAATATCGACAGTATTCCAGCGGAAACGCTGCGCACTCTTTCCACGATGGAGTGGCCGGGCAACGTTCGTGAACTGGAAAATGTGATTGAGCGTGCCGTACTGTTGACGCGTGGCAACGTTCTACAGCTGTCGATCCCGGAAGTTATGATCTCAGAGCCGCCGTTACCCACGCGGGAGATCGCGCAGGACGGTGAGGACGAGTACCAGCTGATTGTCCGTATTTTAAGAGAGACCAATGGCGTCGTCGCTGGGCCAAAAGGTGCAGCACAACGTCTCGGTTTGAAGCGCACAACATTGCTCTCGCGAATGAAACGTTTGGGCATCGAAAAAGATATGTTGCTCTGATTCCATTCTCAATGCCGTGTTACGCACGGCATTCATTTCTCCAGCCATCATAATTCCTAATTAATAACAACACGTTATTATCAGTGATTGACACGATATATTTTAAATTGTATAAATCCCACCCGTTAAAATGAGTTTCATTATCATTAAAATCCCCTGACCTGCTAATAAACAATCAATTGATGAAGGATAGCGTTTTATGAAAAAGGTCCTCAGCGCCTTAGGCCTGGTATTCGCTTCGGTTAGCTGTGCATATGCAACCACTTATCCTCTGACTATTGAGAATTGCGGGTACACCCAAACCTTCACCAAAGCCCCTGAGCGCGTTGTCGCGCTGGGTCAGAATACCGTCGAAATTTTGCTGCTGTTGGGCCTGCAGGATAAGATCGCTGCCAGCGCTTTTTGGCCAACCAAAGTGCTGCCGGAACTGGCAGAGAAAAATGCCAAAATCAAACTGCTGACGGTCGAAATCCCGACACTTGAGTCTGTTCTCGCCCAGAATCCTGATTTTGTTCCGGCACAGTTGCCGTTATTGCTGGGCCCTGAAAGCAAAGTGGCGAAACGAGAAGATCTCGCGACCGTTGGCGTTAATAGCTATGTTTCACCCGGCATGTGCGCCACCAAAAAGGACGTGGGTGACATGTACGGTAGTCGTCAAAAACTCTGGGACATGACGTTCCTGTACCAGGAAATTGAAGATTTCGCTAAAATTTTCAACGTTGAAGCGCGCGGTCAGGCGGTATTTGCCGATTTCAAAAAACGCGAAGCCGATCTGCGTGCCGAATTTGGTAAAAACAAAAAAGACCTTTCATTTGTCTTCTGGTTCTCCAGCGCCTCCCCTTCTGCAGACGCCTACGTGGGCGGCAAAAATGGCGCATCCGGCTTTATCGCGAATGTGCTGGGCGGACACAACGCCATTACCTCTGAAACCGAATGGCCAACCGTGGGCTGGGAAAGCATCATCGCAGCAAACCCTGACGTCATCGTCGTCTCAAACCTCGATCGTAACCGTTGGGTTCTGGATAACGCGGAAGAAAAAATCAAATTCCTGAAAAGCGATCCGGCTGTCAGTCAGCTTGATGCCGTCAAAAAAGGCCATATCGTGGTGATGGACGGTCAGGCCATGAACCCCACTATCCGCACCATTTACGGCGCAGAACAGGTTGGCGAACAGCTTAGAAAGATGGGGCTGAACTAATGAGTTCAGCCGTTCAACAGGCACGGCAGGGGGTGTTTCTTGGCACCTCCTGCATCCTTTCTATTGCCGTGCTTATTCTGGTGATCGCCATTGGCGTCAGCGTGGGTGAGCTATCGATCCCGCTGCAAACCGTGTTCTATGCGATCGGCAATAAAATGGGATTCACCGATGTGCCGCTGAATCGCATTTTTGAGAGTGTGATTTGGGACTTCCGCCTGAGCCGTGCGCTGGTTGCGGCCTGCTGCGGTGCGGGACTGGCCATTTGCGGAGCGGTACTCCAGAGCCTGTTGAAAAATGCGCTCGCAGAACCCTATGTTCTTGGGGTCTCCGCGGGGGCCTCCACGGGCGCAGTGTCTGTTGTGGTATTAGGTATCGGAACGGGCGCCGTTTCGCTCTCCGCAGGTGCGTTCGCCGGTGCCTTTGCTGCCTTTGTGTTTGTCGCGTTCCTGACGAATGGCGCGCGTGGCGGTAACGAGCGTACTATCCTGGCGGGTGTTGCCGCCTCGCAGCTGTTTAATGCCATCACCGCCTACACCATCAGTACCTCCGCCAGCGCTCAGCAGGCCCGTGATGTGATGTTCTGGCTGCTGGGCAGTTTTAGCGGCGTCAGATGGCCTGAGCTCCAGCTGGTGCTGATTGTGGTACTGACCGGCCTGGCTATCTGCCTTTACTATTCCCGTGCGCTGGATGCCTTTACGTTTGGCGATGATGCCGCAGCGTCCCTTGGGATCGCCGTCCCTTGGGTGCGTTTGATTCTGTTCACCGTCACTGCGCTGATTACCGCAACCATTGTCAGCATGGCGGGCTCTATTGGATTTGTCGGTCTGGTCGTTCCGCATGTGATGCGCTATTTCTTTGGCCCGCTGCATCGCACGCTGCTTATCGCCAGTGCCCTGGCGGGTGCCATCCTGATGGTGCTTGCCGATATTGCGTCTCGTCTGCTGATTGCACCGCAAAGCCTGCCGGTCGGCGTGGTCACCGCCCTGGTTGGCGTGCCGTTCTTTGCCCTTATTATCTATCGTTCAAGGAATAAGTGATGAGCATCACTGCCGAAAATATTACCTGGAAGGTGGGTAAAAAAGTTATCGTCAACAATGTCTCACTGACGGTTTCTCGTGGGCAAACGGTTGGGCTACTTGGGCCAAACGGTTCAGGTAAATCCTCTTTGCTGCGCGTTCTGGCAGGCTTGCGTCGGCCCCATTCGGGCTGTGTCACGCTGGACGATAAAAACATCAGCCAGATCGCTAAAAAACAGCTGGCACGTCGGGTGGCTTTTGTTGAACAGCACGGCATGACAGAAGCGAATATGCGCGTTCGCGACGTAGTGAAACTCGGGCGAATCCCCCATCATTCGCCTTTTTCGAACTGGGGTGCGCAGGACGATGAAACCGTCACTGCTGCGCTGGAACGTGTGGATATGCTCAAAAAGAGCGAGCAAGGCTGGCAAAGTTTATCCGGCGGTGAACGCCAGCGCGTGCACATTGCCCGCGCGCTTGCGCAGACGCCAACTGAGATCCTGCTCGATGAACCCACGAACCATCTGGATATTCATCATCAAATACAGCTGATGAAACTCATCAGCGAATTACCCGTCACCAGCATTGTGGCCATCCACGATCTCAACCATGCGTCGATGTTCTGCGACGCACTCATCGTGATGCAAAATGGGGAAATTGTTGCATCGGGCACACCCGATGAGATCCTGACTGAAACGCTGTTGTGGGATGTCTTTCGGGTCGAAACGAAAATTGAAATTTCACCGTTTCATGGCAAAAAACACATCCACTACATCGCTTAACGCCGGGTAATCCGCATGTCTTTATCTCTCTTTCGGCCAGCAAAAGTCTGGCCGCCTGTTTTACTGGGCAGCCAGTTTGTTTTCAACATCGGTTTTTATGCCGTCGTTCCCTTTCTTGCGATCTTTTTGCGCGAAGACATGATGCTCTCTGGCGGGCTGATTGGGCTGATCCTGGGGCTGCGGACCTTTTCCCAGCAAGGGATGTTTATCGTCGGCGGTGCGCTTTCAGACCGATTTGGCGCACGTATCGTGATCCTGTCCGGCTGCCTTATTCGCGTGTCGGGTTATTTGCTGCTGGCGTTTGGGCAATCGCTTTGGCCGATTATATTGGGAGCCTGTCTGACCGGAATTGGCGGGGCGCTGTTTTCCCCCTCCATTGAAGCATTGCTGGCGAAAGCCGGAACACAAAGCGAGGCGCGGGGCAAACGCAGTCGCGCGGAGTGGTTTGCCCTGTTTGCCGTGTGTGGTGAACTGGGGGCCGTGCTTGGGCCGGTTGTCGGGGCACTCATGACAGGGCTTGGTTTCCGCCAGGTCGCACTGGCTGGTGCAGGTGTTTTTGTCGTGGCGTTGATCGTCCTGTTTTTCGCGTTGCCTTCAGCTCCAGCTAAAAAGCAGACGCTTGAAATGACACCCTGGTGGACCACCTTTCGTCAGCCGCGATTTGTCGCTTTCATTATCGCCTACAGCTCATGGTTACTGAGTTACAACCAACTTTATCTGGCGCTGCCCGTGGAAATTCAACGTGCAGGCGGGAGCGAAAAAGATCTGGGACCGCTGTTTATGCTGGCCTCAATATTGATTATTGCTTTTCAACTGCCGCTGGCACGTTTTGCGCGTCGTGTGGGCCCCACCAGGATCCTTCCGTTTGGGTTCATCGTCGTCTCAGCCTCCTTTGTCAGCGTCGCCCTTTTCGCGGCAACCGTCCCGCCTGCGGGGTGGCTCCGACTTGCGCCGTCCGCCTGTTTTGTCACGCTGTTAACGCTGGGGCAGATGCTGCTGGTGCCTGCCGCCAAAGATCTGATCCCCTGGTTTGCTGATGAGACAACGCTTGGCGCACATTATGGCGCACTGGCAACGGCCGGGGGTTGCACTGTGCTGGCGGGGAATTTCCTTTTCGGCGGTCAACTCGATCATGCTTTAGTGCCATCGAAAGAAGCGATTTTTCCCTGGTTGCAGTTAGCCTTTTTCCCGCTGTGCAGCGCGATAGCGATGGTGATCATTTGTCGCCCGATGCAAGGGGCGCGTGGTCGTAAAGTTTAAGACTTGTTTTTGGGGCGGCATTTCTCGGGCAGTTCCGGCACCGGGCGGCGGTCGTCTATCAAATGACGAATAGTGAGGATCGGGTGACGCCACAACATGCGTGGCCCGGCCCAGTGCATAACCTGTTTCATCTCTTCACGTTTTGCAGGTTGGTAGCAGTGGACAGGACACTGCTTACAGGCTGGTTTCTCTTCTCCAAATACGCATTTATCCAGCCGTTTATCTGCATACGCGTTCAAAACCTGATAATGCCCAGGGTCGCGAGATGCCTGAGGGCACTGTGTTTCGTAGAGCGCGATCATTTTGCTGATCGTCTCTTTTTCACGAGAGATACGTTTTCCTGACATGACAGATTATCCGTTAATAATGTGCATAAATAATACATCTTTAAACTCAGCTTTTCAGCCTGATTTCATTTGTTGCATTTCATTTTCTGAAGGCAGCTTCCAGTTATAGATTTGTGCCCTTACAAAATTACTGGCATTTTATACAGGTATTTTCATTCCCTTTTCGCCTGCTGTTAATGGAGCCTGTATGTCAGATATCACGATCACCCCGTCTCAACGCCATCTCAAAGTGGGCTACTTCAGAAAGCGCCATGAAGATCGTAATACCAAAATTCCAAAGCGCTACAGCGTTCACGCGGCACTGAGCCTAAAAGGCGACTGGCTCGAAAAAGCAGGGTTTAAAACAAATTCACAGGTCAGAGTGAGAGTCGAGCACGGAAAATTACTCATTGAGTTGATGGAAGAAGACACAGCATAAAGTCTCGACATTTTGCTGCCCCCTGTCATTTGTTCATGCGACAATAGAGGTAACTAACGGCCAGCAGGTCGCACAAAACGCAATACTTTCAATGAAATGGATATCTTAACTCCATGAGCACAATCGAAAATTTGACCGCGCATACGCCAATGATGCAGCAGTATCTGAAACTCAAAGCTCAGCATCCTGAAATCCTGCTTTTTTATCGTATGGGGGATTTTTACGAGCTTTTCTATGACGATGCAAAACGCGCGTCACAGCTGCTCGACATCTCGCTGACTAAGCGTGGCGCATCGGCGGGTGAACCGATTCCGATGGCGGGTATTCCGCATCATGCTGTAGAAAACTACCTGGCGAAGCTCGTCAATCAAGGTGAGTCCGTCGCAATTTGCGAACAAATTGGCGATCCGGCCACGTCAAAAGGCCCAGTGGAACGCAAAGTGGTTCGCATCGTCACACCCGGCACTATCAGTGACGAAGCGCTGTTGCAGGAGCGTCAGGATAACCTGCTCGCCGCGATCTGGCAGGACAGCAAAGGCTACGGTTATGCCACGCTGGATATCAGCTCCGGTCGTTTTCGCTTGAGTGAACCCGCCGATCGCGAAACCATGGCGGCGGAATTACAACGCACCAATCCAGCCGAACTGCTGTACGCCGAAGATTTTGCGGAGATGGCACTGATTGATGGCCGTCGAGGCCTGCGTCGCCGTCCGTTATGGGAATTTGAAATTGATACCGCACGCCAACAGTTAAACCTGCAGTTTGGTACGCGGGATCTGGTTGGCTTTGGCGTTGAGAATGCGCCGCGTGGTCTGTGCGCCGCAGGCTGTCTGTTGCAGTACGTAAAAGATACGCAGCGCACTACCCTGCCCCATATCCGATCGATTACGATGGAACGCCAGCAGGACAGCATCATCATGGATGCGGCCACACGTCGTAATCTCGAAATCACGCAGAATCTCGCCGGTGGCGTGGAAAACACCCTCGCCGCCGTGCTCGACAGTACCGTGACACCAATGGGAAGCCGGATGCTCAAGCGCTGGCTGCATATGCCCGTGCGTGACACAAATGTGCTGGTCAGTCGCCAGCAAACCATCGGTGCGTTACAGGATCGCTTTACAGAGCTCCAACCTGTTCTGCGCCAGGTAGGCGATTTAGAACGTATTCTTGCCCGTCTCGCGTTGCGCACCGCGCGCCCACGCGATCTGGCCCGCATGCGTCATGCCTTCCAGCAGCTTCCCACGTTACGTGCGCAGCTGGCTGAAGTGAACAGCGCTCCCGTGCAAAAACTGCGCGAAACGATGGGTGAATTCACCGAGCTGTGCGAATTACTGGAACGCGCGGTCGTGGAAGCTCCCCCGGTTCTGGTTCGCGATGGCGGCGTCATTGCTCCTGGCTATCACGAGGAACTCGATGAATGGCGTGCTCTGGCTGATGGTGCAACGGATTATCTCGATAAGCTGGAAATCCGCGAGCGTGAGCGTTTGGGGCTTGATACGTTGAAAGTGGGCTACAATGCCATCCACGGCTATTACATTCAAATCAGCCGTGGTCAGAGCCACCATGCACCCATTCACTATGTCCGTCGGCAGACCCTCAAGAACGCCGAGCGTTACATCATTCCTGAACTGAAAGAGTATGAGGACAAAGTTCTCACCTCCAAAGGGAAAGCGCTGGCGCTTGAAAAACAGCTTTATGAAGAGCTGTTCGATATGCTGATGCCGCACCTTGCTGATTTACAGGCGAGCGCAAGTGCGTTGGCTGAGCTGGATGTACTGATAAACCTGGCAGAACGCGCCGACACGCTAAATTACGCCTGCCCGACGTTTATTGATAAACCCGGCATTCGTATTACTGAGGGGCGTCATCCCGTTGTCGAGCAGGTATTACGCGAACCCTTTATTGCCAACCCGCTCAATCTTTCTCCGCAACGCCGTATGCTGATTATTACCGGTCCGAACATGGGCGGTAAAAGTACGTATATGCGACAAACTGCCTTGATTGCCCTGCTAGCCTACATTGGTAGCTACGTTCCCGCGCAGAAAGTGGAAATCGGTCCTATCGATCGTATCTTCACCCGCGTGGGTGCTGCGGACGATCTGGCAAGCGGCCGCTCAACGTTTATGGTCGAAATGACTGAGACAGCAAATATTCTGCATAACGCGACAGAAAACAGTCTGGTGCTGATGGATGAGATTGGTCGCGGGACATCAACCTATGATGGACTTTCTCTGGCGTGGGCTTGCGCCGAAAGTCTGGCGAATAAGATCAAAGCGCTGACCCTTTTTGCGACGCATTATTTCGAGCTAACGCAGCTACCCGAGAAAATGGAAGGTGTGGCGAACGTGCATCTGGATGCGCTGGAGCACGGTGACACCATCGCGTTCATGCATACGGTTCAGGATGGCGCTGCAAGCAAGAGTTACGGCCTTGCCGTTGCTGCACTGGCAGGTGTGCCAAAAGAAGTGATTAAACGTGCACGTCAGAAACTGCGTGAACTGGAAAGCTTATCGCCAAATGCGGCTGCGACTCAGGTGGATGGCTCGCAAATGTCGTTGCTGATGCCAGCGGAAGAGACATCTCCTGCGATGGAAGCGCTCGAAAATCTCGATCCGGATTCCCTGACACCGCGTCAGGCGCTGGAGTGGATTTATCGTTTGAAAAGTCTGGTGTAAACCAAAAAACCCTCTTCCTGATAAGGGAAGAGGGGCTGTATTAGCGATGAAAATCGGACAGTAGCGGCGGTATAGCAGGGACCTGCGGAGCGTCATCAATATCTTTCTGCGTCATACGAAACGCTTCAGGATAGTGTTCGCGGCTGATGCGGCGCAGCGGTTCAGTATCGCGCCAGGTATACAGACACTGCTGACACTGGTAAACCGTCCAGACATCTTTTACCGGCGACGTCGCCATCACTTCAATATGTTCATCGGCACAACGTGGACAAATCATTTCTTCTTCCTTATTGGCGTGCGGCCAGCATCGCAGTCAGTTTTTCAGCCCAGGCTTTGGTTTCAGGTAAATCCTGAACCGGCTGGCTGTAGTGACCACGGTTATCCGGCGCAACCGGAGTCGTGGCATCGATAATCATTTTGTCAGTGATTCCCGCCGGGCTGGAGCCAGGATCGAGTTCCAGCACGGACATATTCGGTAGCTGTACCAGATCACCTGCCGGATTGACCTTTGACGAAAGCGCCCACATCACCTGCGGAAGATTGAACGGGTCGACATCTTCATCAACCATGATCACCATCTTCACATAGCCCAAACCGTGCGGCGTGGTCATGGCACGCAACCCCACCGCGCGAGCAAAACCACCGTAGCGTTTTTTGGTAGAGATGATGGCCAGCAGCCCGTGGGTATACATCGCATTCACAGCCTGTACTTCCGGGAATTCTGCTTTCAGCTGTTGGTACAGCGGCACGCAAGTCGCCGGGCCCATCAGGTAGTCAATCTCCGTCCACGGCATCCCGAGATAGAGCGATTCAAAAATAGGTTTCGAGCGGTAAGAGACCTTATCAATACGCACGACGGTCATGTTACGCCCGCCGGAGTAGTGCCCGGTGAATTCACCAAACGGCCCTTCAATTTCACGCTTACGACTCTCAATAACCCCTTCAAGAATGACCTCTGAGCCCCACGGGACGTCGAAACCAGTAAGCGGTGCAGTCGCAATGGGGTACGGACTTTCACGAAGTGCGCCCGCCATTTCGTATTCTGACTGATCGTATTTGAGGGGCGTGGCCCCCATCAGGGTGATAATAGGATCGTTTCCGAGCGTGATCGCAATCGGCAAATCTTCGCCGCGCTCTTCCGCTTTATGCAGATGCAGCGCGATATCGTGCATTGGCACAGGCTGTAGGCCAAGCTTGCGTTTACCTTTCACCTCCATGCGGTAAATACCCACGTTTTGCTTGCCGAAATGATCCGGATCGAGCGGATCGCGTGAGACCACACAGGCTTTATCGAGATAAAAACCTCCATCGCCGTCGTTCAGACGGAACAGTGGCAAAATATCAAAAAGGTTAATCTCATCCCCATCGACAGTATTCTCAGCCCAGGCCGGATTCGCCCGGCGCTCTGGTGTCACCGGGAATTTATCCCATCGACGGATAAACTCATCAATCTGATTTTTGACTGGCGTGTTAGGCGGCAGCCCCAAAGAGATGGCGTGGTTTTGCCATGAACCAATGGTGTTCATCGTTACGCGAGCATCGGTAAACCCACGAATGTTGTCAAACCATAGCGCGGGTGCACCTTCGCCAATGCGTCCTGTCGCATTGGCCGCCGCGGCGAGATCGGGTTCTGCATTAACCTCTTCCTCTATTTTCAGCAGTTGCCCTTGCTCATCGAGCGCCTGCAAAAAGCTTCTCAAATCATCAAATGCCATCTTTATTCTCCTGTGAAAAATGCTTTGCCGCTTGCAGACCGTTCCAGCGACGCGCGCTTTTATGTTCCAGTCCAAACTGATCGAGTACCCGAGTCACAATGTGCTGAGTGATGTCATCGGCACTCTGCGGATGGTTGTAATACGCTGGCATTGGCGGCACCATCGCCACCCCCATGCGGGAAAGGGCCAACATATTTTCCAAATGAATAGTACTGAGGGGCGTTTCCCGTGGAACCAGAACCAGCTTTCGCCCCTCTTTTAACACCACGTCTGCGGCGCGACCTATCAACCCTTCGGCATAGCCCACGCGAATGCCAGCCAGTGTTTTCATACTGCATGGGATAACAATCATGCCGTCGGTACGAAACGAACCGGATGAGATCGTGGCAGCCTGGTCGGCTGGGCTATGCGTAAAATCAGCCAGAGAAGCGACCTCCTGAGCGGTATAGGGCGTCTCCAGTTCAATCGTGGTTTTGGCCCATTTCGACATCACCAGATGCGTTTCGACGTCAGGCATTTCCCGCAGCGCCTGAAGTAAAGCGACACCTAACGGCGCACCGGTTGCCCCGGTCATCCCAACAATCAGTCTCATTCATCGCCTCAATATATTTGTTCGCATACGAACGTTATAATTAAAATACGCTTCATAAATGCGTCTGACAAGATCGTTCGCATGCGATCACATTATTTGTCTGGGAAAGCCGCGTTAAATTTATTCGCAATAGCGGCTATCATAGGGGAAGAATTTTTATCCTGGAGAGTTCATGGAACTGAGACAAGAAGCGTTCCACCTGCTGCGTCAGCTTTTTCAACAACATACTGCGCACTGGCAGAATGCTCTGCCGGAATTAACAAAGCCACAATATGCCGTGCTGCGTTCTATTGACGAACATCCAGGGATTGAGCAGGTCGCGCTGACTGAAGTCGCTGTCAGCACCAAAGCTACACTGGCAGAGATGCTAAGCCGTATGGAGGGTCGTGGTCTGGTTAAGCGAGAGGCCGATCCGGCGGACAAACGCAGAAGATTTGTCTTTCTAACGCCTGAGGGTGAGAGTTTACTGGAACGCTGTAAACCAACAGGGAACAAGGTTGATGAAGCCTTTTTAGGCAAACTTAGCGCGGATGAGCGTACACAGTTTGCTGAATTGATTAAAAAAATGATGCAAGGCTAGCTTTCCTGCCCAATAAATTAATGGTGTTGGAAAGCGGGATTCACGGTGCAGTGATTGGCTACCGCGAATCAAAGACTCTGCTGGAAAATGCCAGTAAGGTGCGCTGGTCAGCGACGGTGCTCAATCGGGATGGCGTAAAATCAGGTAGCGCCAACCGCACAAAGCAGCGCTGACGTAGTGCATAAAAGAAAAAGGCCAGTCTTTCGACCGGCCTTTTTTTGATGAAAAGTGTCTTACTCACGGAACAGCGCTTCGATGTTCAGTCCTTGCCCCTGCAGAATTTCACGCAGGCGACGCAAACCTTCAACCTGAATCTGACGAACACGTTCACGCGTCAGGCCAATCTCACGGCCAACATCTTCCAGTGTCGCAGCTTCATACCCTAGCAGACCGAAACGACGTGCCAGTACTTCACGCTGTTTGGCGTTCAGTTCGAACAGCCATTTGACGATACTTTGTTTCATATCATCATCTTGCGTGGTGTCTTCCGGGCCGTTGTCTTTTTCATCGGCCAGGATGTCCAGCAGCGCTTTTTCGGAATCGCCACCCAGTGGGGTGTCGACTGAGGTAATGCGCTCATTGAGACGCAGCATACGGCTTACGTCATCAACCGGTTTATCGAGTTGCTCGGCAATCTCTTCTGCACTTGGCTCGTGGTCCAGTTTATGGGACAACTCGCGCGCAGTACGCAGGTAGACGTTCAACTCTTTGACGATGTGAATCGGCAAACGAATCGTACGGGTTTGGTTCATGATTGCCCGTTCGATGGTCTGACGAATCCACCAGGTTGCGTAAGTTGAGAACCGGAACCCACGTTCAGGGTCAAACTTCTCAACGGCGCGGATCAAGCCCAGGTTACCCTCTTCAATCAGATCCAGCAGTGCCAGACCACGATTGCTATAACGACGGGCAATTTTCACAACCAGGCGCAAGTTACTTTCAATCATGCGACGGCGTGAGGCAACATCTCCACGCAGTGCGCGACGCGCGAAATACACTTCTTCTTCGGCTGTTAGCAGTGGGGAATAACCAATCTCCCCAAGGTAAAGCTGAGTCGCGTCAAGCACACGCTGTGTGGCGCCCTGCGATAACAGCTCTTCTTCAGCTAAATCGTTATCACTGGGTTCCTCTTCAACTAAGACTTTCTCATCAAAAGACTCGGTTCCGTTCTCATCAAATTCCGCGTCTTCATTTAAATCATGAACTTTCAGCGTATTCTGACTCATAAGGTGGCTCCTACCCGTGATCCCTGAACGAGACATCCTGAAGCGGTATGCCCCGTCAAATTATCGCTGCGGCAAATACTGCAGCGGGTTTACGGATTTCCCCTTGTAACGAATTTCAAAATGCAAGCGTGTAGAACTGGTTCCGGTGCTACCCATGGTAGCAATTTTTTGCCCCGCCTTGATTTCTTGTTGCTCCCGGACCAGCATTGTATCGTTATGGGCGTAGGCACTCAGGTAATCATCGTTATGTTTTATGATAATAAGATTACCGTAACCGCGCAGAGCGTTACCGGCATATACAACGCGTCCATCTGCGGTCGCGGTGATAGCCTGTCCCTTAGTTCCTGCGATATCGATCCCTTTATTTCCCCCCTCGGAGGAAGAGAAGTTCTCGAATACTTTGCCGTCAGTTGGCCAGCGCCAGGTGGAGATAGGCGCACTGGAGGTCATACTGCTGGCAGTCGGTACGGTAGAGCTAACCACAGGTGCCGTAGTCGGTGCTGTGACGACAGTCGCAGACGCCTTATTATTCGGCAACATTTTGTTAGCACTCTGTTCACCTGAGTCCTCAGAATACGTAATTGTGGGTTGCGAAGCAACCACTGCGCTTGTATTTTGCGCAGGTTTAACGCTGTTATTTTGAGCGGTAACATCCGCTGCGGAAACAGAGTTGCCCGGCGTCAATGGCGTACCGGTCGCATTACCGACCTGAAGCGTTTGCCCAACTTCCAGACCATACGGGGCCTGCACGCTATTTCGCTGCGCCAGGTCACGGAAATCGTTCCCGGTGATCCACGCGATATAGAAAAGCGTATCTCCACGTTTAACGGTATAAGTGCTGCCGCCGGTATAGCTTCCTTTAGGAATGTTCCCATACTTACGGTTATAGACTATGCGGCCATTCTCGGTCTGCACAGATTGTTGCACTGGTTGAATCTGCGTTGGCTGCGCAGCAGGAAGCTGCATCGGCTGAATTGGCGGATTTTGTTGTGTTGTTGCAGTGCCCATTTTTGGTGGAGGGGTAATTAGCATTCCGCCGGACGAACTTCCGGAACCGCTGTTACCACCGACAGAGCTCACCGGAGCAGGGGCGTTATTTGAATTCGTACAACCCGCCAGCCAAAGCGAAACCAGAGACAATGCCGCAACACGGCTGATGGTGAATTTTGGGCTTCCCGCGCTCATTTATCCCCCAGGAATGTGTTAACTACCAGTGACTTAAAATTAACCGTAATCGCACAAACGGTTTGCGCCTCACCATACGCTGAATTTTCCTGAAAAACCCTGGAAAATTCCGAGTCTCAGGCCAGCTCTCCCTTCACGAGAGGCACAAAACGCACGGCTTCTACAGTATCGATGATAAACTCGCCATCCCGCCGACGAACACGCTTTAACAGCTGATGTTCATCGCCCACGGGTAACACGAGAATGCCGCCATTATCCAGCTGCGACAAGAGCGCAGCGGGGATTTCAAGCGGTGCTGCCGTCACGATAATAGCGTCAAACGGAGCGCGAGCCTGCCACCCCAGCCATCCGTCACCGTGACGTGTTGAAACATTATGTAAATCAAGCTGTTTAAGACGACGGCGCGCATGCCATTGCAAACCTTTGATTCGTTCAACAGAACAGACATGATGAACGAGATGCGCCAGAATCGCCGTCTGATAGCCCGATCCCGTTCCAATTTCGAGAACGCGAGACTCCGGTGTCAGC
This sequence comes from Lelliottia sp., assembly GCF_045627565.1. Classification (NCBI taxonomy): domain Bacteria; kingdom Pseudomonadati; phylum Pseudomonadota; class Gammaproteobacteria; order Enterobacterales; family Enterobacteriaceae; genus Lelliottia; species Lelliottia sp. The sequence goes on from NZ_JAZQNX010000039.1 coordinate 25,706, forward strand.
TCCAGTAATTCCGTCATGCGCGCGACCATATAGGGCTGAGAGATTGTCTGCCCTTGTCCTATGGGTAAGGCCACGTTTTCCCACGCTTTGTGTTCAAACGCCTCATCCACAAATTTCTCGCGCGGTACCTGCGCGATAGCCTCCAGCACACGCTCGTCGGCGATGCCCTGGGTGCGCAATTGATTCAGAAGTGCTTGTACACGTTGACTTACCATTGCGTGTTCACCCCGGCACGTTCAAGCCAGCCTGACACCACATCTTGCGCGTTGTACGCCGTTAAATCTACGTGCAACGGCGTGACGGACACATACCCTTCATCGACAGCCGCAAAATCGGTATCCGGGCCAGCGTCACATTTATCGCCAGGAGGACCGATCCAGTAAAGCGTATTGCCGCGCGGATCCTGCTGCGGAATCACCTGGTCAGCAGGATGTCGGCTGCCACAGCGCGTCACGCGAATGCCTTTGATTTCGTCAAGAGGCAGATCGGGAACGTTGATATTCAAAATACGCCCGGTGCGCAGCGGTTCACGGCTGAGTGCACGCAGAATCGAACAGGTTACCGCTGCGGCCGTATCGTAGTGCTGGTGCCCATTCAGCGAAACCGCCAGCGCAGGGAATCCCAAATGGCGGCCTTCCATCGCTGCGGCGACAGTCCCTGAGTAAATAACGTCGTCACCCAGATTTGGCCCCGCGTTAATCCCCGACACGACCACATCCGGCCCAGGACGCATTAGCGTATTGACGCCCAAAAACACGCAATCGGTCGGCGTGCCCATCTGCACGGCGATATCGCCATTCTCAAACGCAAACGTACGAAGTGACGATTCCAGCGTCAATGAATTGGACGCCCCGCTGCGGTTACGGTCAGGAGCAACAACCTGCACATCGGCAAACTCGCGCAGGTATTTCGCCAGCGTCTGAATGCCCGGCGCATGTATCCCATCATCGTTACTCAGCAATATTCGCATAATCACCCGAGGTGTTGATAAGTTCCCTGACAACGCTGGTGGCGAAGCTACCTGCCGGTAGCCAGAAGCGTAACTCGACGGTCACGTCGTCCCACCAGTTCCAGCTAAGCTTCTGCGGATAGAGCAGCATCGCACGGCGCGCCGCCTCAACTTTCTCCCGCATCAGCAATGATTGTAATTCTGGCGCATCCGCAATCGCCGCCTGTTCAGCCGTGAGCGCATCGCCCTGCGTGCCCCACTCTCCCGAGCCGGGCATCGCGGCGGTAATCATCAGCGTTTTATTATCGACGCGCGTCTGCACATCGGTCATTTCTTCCGCCGTGGCCACAAACCAACTGCCGCGTCCCGCTAATTGTAGCGCATCGCCGACAACAACTTGATTCGCGTCCGGTTTTTTCAGCCGTTCACTCACAATCTGATTAAACAACGCACTGCGGGCCGCAGACAACCAAAAACTGCGCTTATTCCTGTCACGCACCGGCGCATCGCTTTGCGCCCAGCGCAGCGCACCCAGCAAATTACTGCCGCCGATACCGAAACGCTGTGCGCCGAAGTAGTTCGGCACGCCCTGCTCCGCGATTGCGGCCAGGCGTTTTTCGACGTCGTCACGATCTGTCACGTCACGCAGAATCAAAGTGAAGGCATTGCCCTGGAGCGCGCCTAAACGCAGCTTGCGCTTATGCCGGGCATATTCCAGCACTTTACAGCCTTCAAGCTCAAATTGACTTAAATCAGGCATCACGTTGCCGGGAACGCGGGCGCAAAGCCACTGTTCCGTTACGGCGTGTTTGTCTTTCTGACCGGCAAAACTCACTTCGCGGGCGTGGATTTTAAGGAATTTCGCGAGCGCGTCGGCGACAAAACGGGTGTTACAGCCATTTTTCAAAATACGTACGAGGAGGTGTTCGCCTTCGCCGTCCGGCTCGAAACCTAAATCTTCCACCACCACGAAATCTTCGGGATTGGCTTTTAGCAGGCCAGCGCCCTGCGGTTTTCCGTGCAGCCAGGTCAGATTCTCAAACGCTGTCATTTGGCCGCCTTCACCAGCAGCGCAACCGCTTCGCAGGCGATGCCTTCACCGCGCCCGGTAAAGCCAAGTTTTTCAGTGGTGGTCGCTTTAACATTCACGTCGTCCATATGACAACCCAGATCTTCAGCAATAAACACGCGCATCTGCGGGATATGCGTCAGCATTTTTGGCGCCTGCGCAATAATGGTCACATCCACATTGCCGAGCGTGTAGCCCTTCGCCTGAATACGTCGCCAGGCTTCGCGCAACAGTTCGCGGCTATCCGCCCCTTTAAAGGCCGGATCGGTATCCGGGAACAGCTTGCCGATATCGCCCAGCGCCGCAGCACCCAGCAGGGCGTCGGTCAGGGCGTGAAGCGCCACATCGCCGTCGGAGTGTGCAAGCAACCCTTTTTCATAAGGAATGCGCACGCCGCCAATGATAATCGGGCCAACGCCGCCAAAGGCGTGTACGTCAAAACCGTGTCCAATTCGCATTATGCGTTCTCCTGATAGGTCATACGGGTAAGATAAAATTCCGCGAGCTGTAAATCTTCGGGGCGCGTCACTTTGATATTATCAGCGCGTCCTTCTACTAGCTCAGGATGGAAACCACAATATTCCAGCGCCGATGCTTCATCGGTGATGGTTGCGCCTTCATTGAGCGCACGGGTTAAGCAGTCATGGAGCAGTTCGCGAGGGAAAAATTGGGGCGTCAGCGCGTGCCAAAGATCAACGCGTTCAACGGTGTGAGCAATGTGATTCAGCCCCGGTTCCGCACGCTTCATGGTGTCGCGCACCGGCGCGGCCAGAATACCGCCCACAGCGCTTGTCTGGCTGATCGCCAGCAAACGTGCGAGATCGTCCGGATGTAAACACGGACGCGCGGCATCGTGAACCAGCACCCACGCGGCATTCCCGGCCGCCCGTATGCCTGCCAGCACCGAGTCGGCACGCTCTGTGCCACCGTCAACGACGGTAATTTGCGGATGATTCGCCAGCGGTAACGCGGCAAAACGGGCATCGCCCGGACTGATAGCGATAACGACGCGCGTCACCCGTGGATTCGCCAGCAGCGCCGCCACGGTATGCTCAAGGATCGTTTTATCACCGATTGAAAGGTATTGTTTAGGGCACTCTGTCTGCATGCGCCGACCAAAGCCAGCGGCCGGTACCACGGCGCATACATCCGAAAAAGTCACTGCCATGTCGTAATCCTGGGCCTGATTATCGATTATTTTGTGCTGAGCCCTGGTTGCGTTTAGACGCATCCGGCACCAGACGATAAAAGGTTTCGTCCGGTTTAGTCATACTGAGTTCGTTACGTGCACGTTCCTCAATCGCCTCTTGCCCGCCATTGAGGTCATCAATTTCGGCAAAAAGTTGATCGTTTCGCGCTTTAAGTTTTGCGTTCGTTGCCTGCTGTGCCGTCACGTCATCGTTGACGCGACCGTAGTCATGAAGACCATTCTTACCGAACCACAGCGAATACTGCAGCCAGACCAGCAAGGCCAGCAACAGCAGCGTTAGTTTACCCATCCTGCCCCCTGAAAAACGGCATCATCATCCCACAACTTTGCCCCTGACTCTACTCTGGGGCGACGGAGATGCCGCAACATCGCGGGCAAATGTACCACATTTTTGCCACGGATACGTAAGCACAACAAAGGCACATTATTCGTTACGATTTGAATTATGGCTGAACTTAACCCATCAGCCATAAAAACAGCAGACCGAAGATGGCGACAACCGCCACAATCGTAATCAGAGTGGTGTAAAGCAGTTTGCCATTGAGCAGAGAGTGCAGCGCAATGCCGACCACAACCGCAACGGGCATCAGCGCCAAAAAGAACGGCCAGGTGTAGAGGAAGAAAAACAGCGTGTTGCGGCCATAGATCAGGAACGGAATGCCGAGCGCCAGCAACCACGAGACGAAGCCGACCACGGCCCCAGGCAGTGACCAGGTCGTCTCGTCATTGGTCGATAGCGTTTCCGACCCGCTGATAATGTAATTCTGACTGTTGCGCATAACGAATCCTGTGGCCGATGACAATCGGATAGCTCACTATCCGATACCGTCTCAGGATCTGATAATATCGTCCTGGCGGAGCAGGTCTAATAATTGGCTTACTAAATTTGTTACCAATTGTTGACCATCCAGGTGAATCTCTGCCGATTCAGGCGCTTCGTAAACCGCATCAATCCCCGTGAAATTCTTCAGTTCTCCGGCACGCGCCTTTTTATACAACCCTTTCGGATCGCGCGTTTCGCAGATCGCCAGCGGCGTATCGACGAAAACTTCGATAAAACGATCGTGTCCGACGCGCTCGCGCACCATTTGACGTTCTGCGCGATGCGGCGAGATAAACGCCGTGAGCACCACCAGCCCCGCATCGGCCATCAGGCTCGCCACTTCACCGACGCGGCGAATATTCTCTTTGCGATCGTCATCGCTAAAACCCAAATCGCTGCACAGGCCATGACGCACGTTGTCGCCGTCCAGCAGATAGGTGCTAACGCCCTGCTGATGCAGGGCCTCTTCCAGCGCGCCCGCAACCGTCGATTTACCGGAGCCAGACAGCCCGGTAAACCACAGCACAACCCCACGGTGACCGTGGAGTTGTTCGCGCTGAGCGACAGTCACCGGATGAGGATGCCAGACGACGTTCTCATCATGCTGAGCCATCACTTGCCTCCCAGCAGATCGCGTGCGCCCCAGTGCGGGAAGTGCTTACGCACCAGGGCATTCAGCTCCAGCTCAAACGCGCTGAATTCTGACGGCGTCGCGTTGGCCTGCAGATGCGGTTCGTTCACCAGCCCTGCGCCCACAGTGACGTTGGTCAGTCTGTCGATAAAGATCAGACCACCGGTGACCGGGTTGTGCTGGTATTTATCGAGCACCAGCGGTTCGTCAAACGTGAAATCCACTAGCCCAATACCGTTCAGCGGTAACTCATCCGCTTTATGCTGCGCCAGACTGTTGATATCCACCTGATATTGAATACCGTCTACGCGTGCTCGTGTTTTCTTGCCCGCGATTTTAACGTCGTAGCTCTGGCCCGCGGTCAGCGGTTGCTCCGCCATCCACACCACGTCCAGCGACGCGCTTTGCACCGCAGGGACACTTTCCTCGGCATCCAGCAGCAGATCGCCACGGCTGATATCAATCTCATCTTTCAGCACCAGCGTCACCGCTTCACCCGCGCCCGCTTCCTGCAAGTCACCGTCAAAGGTGACAATACGGGTAATCGCCGATTCCACGCCCGACGGCAGGACTTTAACGCGCTGGCCGACCTTCACAGTGCCCGACGCGATCGTGCCGGAGAAACCCCTGAAATCAAGATTTGGACGGTTCACATATTGCACAGGGAAACGCATCGGCTGGTTTTCGACCACACGCTGAATTTCGACGGTTTCGAGCACTTCCAGCAGCGTTGGGCCGCTGTACCACGGCATATTGGCGCTCTGAGAAGCGACGTTATCCCCTTCCAGCGCCGAAAGCGGCACAAAGCGAATATCCAGATGACCTGGCAACTGCCCGGCAAACGTTAGGTAGCTTTGGCGGATCGCTTCGAAGGCGTCTTCGCTGAAGTTCACCAGATCCATTTTATTGACCGCAACGACCAGATGCTTGATCCCCAACAGCGTGGAGATAAAGCTGTGGCGACGCGTTTGATCCAGCACGCCTTTGCGTGCATCCATCAGCAGAATTGCCAGTTCACAGGTCGAGGCCCCGGTCGCCATGTTACGGGTGTACTGTTCGTGGCCTGGGGTATCGGCAATGATAAATTTGCGCTTCTCAGTGGAGAAATAACGATACGCCACATCAATGGTGATGCCCTGCTCGCGTTCCGCCTGCAGGCCGTCCACCAGCAAGGCCAGGTCGAGCTTTTCGCCCTGCGTACCGTGACGCTTGCTGTCGTTATGCAGCGAGGAGAGTTGGTCTTCGTAAATCTGACGGGTGTCATGCAGCAGACGACCAATCAGCGTGCTTTTGCCGTCATCGACGCTGCCGCAGGTCAGAAAACGCAGCAGGCTTTTGTGCTGCTGAGCGTGCAGATACGCTTCGACGCCGCCCTCATCAGCAATTTGTTGTGCAATCGTGGTGTTCATGGCGGCTCCTTAGAAATAACCCTGGCGTTTTTTCAGCTCCATTGAGCCGGCCTGATCGCGGTCAATGACGCGCCCCTGCCGCTCGCTGGTGGTGGAGACCAACATCTCTTCGATGATCTCCGGCAGCGTTTGCGCGTTTGATTCCACCGCGCCGGTCAGCGGCCAACAGCCGAGAGTACGGAAACGCACCATCTGATTTTTGATCTCTTCGCCAGGCTGCAAATCAATCCGATCGTCATCGATCATCATCAGCATGCCGTCGCGCTCCAGCACCGGACGCTCTGCCGCCAGATACAGCGGAACGATGTCGATATTTTCCAGATAGATGTACTGCCAGATATCCAGCTCGGTCCAGTTAGACAGCGGGAACACACGGATGCTTTCGCCTTTGTTAATCTGACCGTTGTAGTTATGCCACAGCTCAGGGCGCTGATTTTTCGGGTCCCAACGATGGAAGCGATCGCGGAAAGAATAAATACGCTCTTTAGCGCGGGATTTCTCTTCGTCGCGGCGCGCGCCGCCAAACGCAGCATCAAAACCGTATTTGTTCAGCGCCTGCTTTAGCCCTTCGGTTTTCATGATGTCGGTATGCTTACCGCTGCCGTGTACAAACGGGTTGATGCCCATCGCCACGCCTTCCGGGTTTTTATGCACCAGCAGTTCGCAGCCATAAGCTTTCGCGGTACGGTCGCGGAATTCGTACATCTCACGGAATTTCCAGCCGGTATCCACATGCAGCAGCGGGAACGGTAGCGTCCCCGGATAAAACGCTTTACGCGCCAAATGCAGCATCACGCTGGAGTCTTTCCCGATGGAATACATCATCACGGGATTGGAGAATTCGGCAGCCACCTCTCGGATGATATGAATGCTTTCTGCTTCGAGTTGCCGCAGGTGGGTAAGTCGTTTTTGGTCCATAACCGTTCCTTATTCTCCCGCCACATTCAGGGCGGGCATGGGGGCATTTTTGGCAAGATGTTCACGATATTGACGGTGTCGGTCGCAAGCTCCGGACAGGCTTTGATGCGGACAGACAGGGTGCGATGTGACAACTCACTCACAAACAGGAATAGTGGGACTATAGGGGGCGACTCAGGGTGAATGAAATTACGAATTGGAATGAGTAGTTACTCAATGGAATAACGACCTGGAAAAGCTAATATCAAAAAGTGCTTAACACGCGGAATTTCGGGCGTTTAAGAGCAAATGAAATTGTGTAAGCGCGATCACAGTTTCATACTAGGCGAGTTAAAATTAGCGCCGTTTTTTAAGGACTCACTATGTTTTCCGCAATGCGCCACCGTATCGCCGCCCTGGCGTTCGGCGTTTGCTTTATTCTTCCGGCTCACGCAACAGCTCACTCTTTCGGTGAAATCGCCTCAACGCAGGCGCGCCACATTGCCACCGTTTTTCCAGGAAGGATGACCGGCACGCCAGCAGAAATGCTCTCCGCTGATTATCTGCGCCAACAGTTTGCCGACATGGGCTACCAGAGCGATATTCGCGCCTTTCACAGCCGATACATTTATACCTCGCGCAACAACAGTAAAAACTGGCACAACGTGACCGGCAGTACGGTCATTGCTGCGCATGAAGGTAAGACGGCGCAGCAAATTATCATCATGGCGCACCTGGATACCTTCGCGCCGATGAGCGATGAGGATACCGATCATAATCTCGGCGGCCTGACGCTACAGGGAATGGACGATAACGCAGCGGGTTTGGGCGTTATGCTTGAGCTGGCTGAACGTCTGAAAAATACCCCGACGAAATACGGCATTCGCTTTGTCGCCACCAGCGGTGAAGAAGAGGGCAAACTCGGCGCGGAGAATCTGCTTAATCGCATGAGCACGGCTGAAAAGAAAAATACCCTGCTGGTGATTAATCTCGATAACCTGATCGTGGGCGACAAACTCTATTTCAACAGCGGCAAAACGACGCCAAACTCAGTACGCAAGCTCACGCGCGACCGCGCACTGGCGATTGCCCGGGGTCAGGGCATTCAGGCGGCGATAAATCCAGGGCGCAACCCGAATTATCCAAAAGGCGCGGGATGTTGTGCCGACGGTGAAATATTTGATAAAGCAGGTATTCCGGTGCTGTATGTCGAAGCGACCAACTGGTCTTTAGGCAACAAAGATGGGTATCAGCAGCGGGCTAAATCGAAAGCATTCCCGGACGGAACGAGCTGGCATGACGTGCGACTCGACAACCAGCAGCACATTGACACGGCGCTCCCGCAACGCATTGAGCGCCGCACTCGCGACGTGGTGAAAGTGATGCTACCGCTGGTCAAAGAGTTGGCAAAAGCGAATAAAGCGTAGTGCGGTCTGATGCCCTCACCCCGCCCCTCTCCCACAGGGAGAGGGAGAAAACAGCTGCTGCGATTCTCTCAACTGCGGGTAGGGCGAAAAAACAGCTCCGGGTGATTCGCTAAACCGGCAGGTGAGGCGAAAAAACAGCTCCGGGTGATTCCCTCTTCCAATGGCAGAGAGGGAACAAATTAGCGCTCGGAACAGTTCCCTCTCCCTTTGGGAGAGGGTTAGGGTGAGGGAAAAATTACCCCTCGTGCAATCCGCATTCGCGCTTAAGCCCAAAGAATCGCGTCTCTTCTTCCGCCATTCCCGGCTCCCATTTCCGTGTGGTGTGGGTGTCGCCCACTGACAGATAGCCCTGATCCCACAGAGGATGGTATTTCAGCCCGTGCTTCTGCAGATACTGATAAACAGTACGATTATCCCAGTCGATAATCGGCAGCACTTTGAACACGCCGCGCTGAATGCCCAACACCGGCAAGCTGGCGCGACTGCCGGACTGCTCACGACGCAGACCCGCAAACCACGTTTTCACATTCAGCTCTTCAAGCGCCCGGTTCATCGGCTCGACTTTGTTGATGTCATTGTATTTCTCAATGCCCTCAACACCCTGCTCCCACAGCTTGCCGTATCGCGCTTCCTGCCACGCCGCACTCTGCTCTGCACGATAAACTTTGAGGTTTAGCTTGAGTTTGTCCGCCAACTCATCAATGAACTGATAGGTTTCCGGGAACAGATAGCCCGTATCCGTGAGGATCACCGGAATATCAGGGCGGATCGTGTTGACCAGGTGCAAACTCACCGCCGCCTGAATACCAAAGCTTGATGAGAGCGCATACTCGCCTGGCAGGTTTTCCAGCGCCCACGCCACCCGTCCTTCGGCATCCAGTTTTTCCAGTCTGGCATTGGTTTCCGCCAACGCCAGAATGCGTTCCACTTTCGGTAAATCGTTAAGGGCATTCAGATCGAGTAAGGACATAGCAACCTCTCTTTTATTCCCAAAAATCTCTGGCGGGATCGAGCACAGGGCGAATGATGCCCGCACGCACCGTAAAGTCGCCGAAGCCTTCACCCGCTTCACGCTCTTTCGCCCAGCGCCCAACAAGCTCGTCAAGTGAATCAAGAATTTCGGGTTCAGTAATGTTTTCGCGATACATACGCGGAATGCGCGTCCCGCTGCGGTTGCCGCCCAGATGCACGTTGTAACGACCCGGCGCTTTACCCACCAGCCCAAGCTCGGCCAGCAGTGCACGGCCACAGCCGTTCGGGCAACCCGTCACGCGCATCACGATATGCTCATCCGGAATACCGTGTTTCGCCAGCACCGCTTCCACTTTATCGGTGAAGGACGGCAGGAAACGCTCGGCTTCCGCCATCGCCAGTGGACAGGTTGGGAATGACACACAGGCCATTGAGTTCTCACGCTGAGGCTTCACGCCATCCATCAGCGTATGCTCGCGCGCCAGCTTCTCGATCTTCGCTTTCTGGCTCTCCGGCACGCCGGCAATAATCAGGTTCTGATTCGCTGTGATGCGGAACTCGCCTTTATGAATCTTAGCAATTTCCAGCAGACCGGTTTTCAGCGGACGGCCCGGATAATCCAGAATACGGCCGTTTTCGATAAACAGCGTCAGGTGCCATTTATTGTCGATGCCTTTGACCCAGCCGATGCGATCGCCACGACCGGTAAATTCATACGCACGGATAGGCTCAAACGTGATCCCCGCGCGACGTTCGACTTCTGCTTTGAACGTCTCTACGCCGACGCGCTCCAGCGTATATTTGGTTTTCGCATTTTTACGATCGGTACGGTTACCCCAGTCGCGCTGCGTGGTCACTACCGCTTCGGCCACGGCCAGCGTGTGCTCCAGCGGGATATAACCAAATTCGCTCGCGGTGCGTGCGTAGGTTTTCTTGTTGCCGTGTTCGATGGACAAACCACCGCCCACCAGCAGGTTAAAGCCAACCAACTTGCCGTTTTCCGCAATCGCCACGAAGTTCATGTCGTTGGCGTGCAGATCGATATCATTCTGCGGCGGAATGACCACCGTAGTTTTAAATTTACGCGGCAGATAGGTCTGACCCAGAATCGGCTCGACATCGGTGGTCGCGACTTTTTCCTGATCGAGCCAGATCTCCGCATACGCGCGGGTGCGCGGCAGCAGATGTTCAGAGATCTTCTTCGCCCATTCATACGCCTCGGCGTGCAGCTCTGACTCATACGGGTTGGAGGTACACAACACGTTACGGTTCATGTCGTTCGCAGTCGCCAGCGCGTCCAGTCCGACGGAATGCAGCATCTGGTGTACCGGCTTCACGTTCTTTTTCAGAATGCCGTGAAACTGGAAGGTCTGACGGTTGGTCAGACGAATGCTGCCGTAAATCGTGTTGTCGTGGGCGAATTTATCAATCGCCTGCCACTGTTTCGTGGTGATGACTCCACCCGGCAGACGGCAACGCAGCAGCATCGCATGACGCGGCTCCAGCTTTTGTTCCGCACGTTCCGCACGAATATCGCGGTCATCCTGTTGATACATACCGTGGAAGCGGATCAGCAGGAAGTTGTCGCCTTTGAAACCGCCGGTCAGACCGTCGTTTAAATCTTCGGCAATGGTGCCGCGCAGATAGTTGCTATCAACCTTCATGCGCTCGGCGTCAGTCAGTTTGCCTTCGACCACCAGTGGGCCAGGGTGTTTTTCACTCATTAGTAGACATCTCGCTGATAACGGCGCTCTACGCGCAGCTCACTTAAAAATTCATCCGCCGTTTCGATATCCATACCACCGAATTCGGCAATCACTTCCAGCAAAGCCTGCTCAACGTCTTTCGCCATACGATTGGCGTCGCCGCAGACATAAAGGTGGGCGCCGTTATTGATCCACGCCCACAGCTCTGCGCCCTGTTCGCGCAGTTTGTCTTGTACGTATATTTTTTGTTTTTGGTCACGTGACCACGCCAGATCGATGCGTGAGAGCACGCCCTCTTTGACGTAACGCTGCCACTCAACCTGATAAAGGAAATCTTCCGTAAAGTGCGGGTTGCCAAAGAACAGCCAGTTTTTGCCAGGCGCTTCCTCAGCTGCACGCTGCTGCATAAACGCGCGGAACGGCGCGATACCAGTGCCTGGACCAATCATGATGACCGGCGTTTCAGGGTTCGCTGGCAGGCGGAAGTTATCGTTATGTTCAATAAAGACGCGGACTTCGCCCTCTTCCTCAACGCGATCGGCCAGGAAACTGGAGGCCCCGCCCGCCCGCGCACGACCTTCGATATCGAAGCGTACGGCCCCCACGGTGATGTGCACTTCGCTTTCCACTTCCGCCTGAGACGAGGCAATGGAATAGAGGCGCGGCGTTAACGGGCGCAGCAGACCGATTAAGGCCTCGGCGTCGAGCTGTGCCGGAGAGAAGCGCACCATATCGACAATCGGGGTGGTTGCGGCGTAATGCTGCAGTTTGGCTTTGTCGCCCACCAGCGGCAGCAGCGTTTCGCTACGGGTCAGCGTGGCGTAATTCTCGACAATATTGGCGGTGTTGACCGTCAGCTCAAAATGCCACTGTAGCGCTTCGGAAAGCGACAGCGTTTTGCCCTCCACGTTGACCTGCTCGGTGCCTTTCAACCACAGCAATTCAACCAGCTCTTTTACTAATACAGGATCGTTTTGATACCAGACGCCAAGCGCATCACCCGGCTGGTAGCGCAAGCCGGAATCACCCAGATCAATTTCGATATGGCGAACGTCTTTTTCCGAATCGCGACCGGTAATTTTTTGATTTACGGACAGGCTCGCAACCAGCGGCTCTTCTTTGGTATACGGGCTGGTAGAGACTTCATTGACCGCACCTGAAGCACTGATCGCCGCCTGTGCTGGCGTATCCTTCGGTACGCGCGCTTTCAGCACATCCACAATCCGTGCGCGCCATTCGGCGGCAGCGGCTTGATACTCAACGTCGGCATCCACGCGATCCAGCAGACGCTCTGCGCCCAGTTCCGCCAGCTTGCTGTCGAAATCTTTGCCGGACTGGCAGAAGAACTCATAGGATGTGTCGCCCAGACCAAAGACAGCAAACGCGGTGCCGTCGAGTTTTGGCGCTTTTTTGGAGAACAGGAATTTATGCAGCGCGACCGCTTCTTCGGCCGGTTCGCCTTCGCCCTGTGTTGATGCCACAACGACAACCAGTTTTTCTGACGCGATTTGTTTAAATTTATAATCCCCGGCGTTCACCAGGTTCACGTTCAGTTTGGCGGCGAGCAGATCGTCACGCAGCGCTTCCGCCACGCGACGGGCATTGCCCGTTTGCGAAGCAGATATCAGCGTAATAGCCGGAATTTCAACCGCTGTAGCTGGCGCATTCACGACCACTCCAGGCTGCTGATTGAGCATTCCCCAGAAATAGCCGGAAACCCAGGCAAGCTGCGTAGGTGAAAAATCAGTGGTGGCTGCCTGAAGGCGCGCCAGTTGCTCCGGGTTCAGAGGAAGCAAATTCGAAGGTGGGGCCTGTGTTGTCATGCGTCGTTATGTTCCAGTAGCAAAGCGGACTTCAAGTAATATGTCCTGAATAGTTCGAGTTGCAGCCAACGGAGCGACAACTGAAGTATGACGGGCATAAAATCCAAACTGAAGATAAGGTTAACGGCGGGGATAATAACAATTAAAGAAGGGATGGAAATAACAAATAACCAAAAGAACTAACCTGTTTTAGCTATGGTTGATAACAACAAAACTGGTTAAGCAAATCACTGAAATATAACCATAAAATTTACCAAATTTGCCCCGAGCAACTGCACTACGAATGATGGCCGTTTTAGTTAATGATTAAAAATGTGCTTTCCGGTACTATGCGGCGGTTTTTTCCGCACTACTGAGAGCACATGATGTCCACCACACTGTTTAAAGATTTCATCTTCGAAGCCGCCCATCACCTCCCGCATGTCCCGCAAGGGCATAAATGTGGCCGTCTGCACGGGCACTCTTTTATGGTGCGTCTTGAGATTACCGGTGAAGTCGATCCACATACTGGCTGGATTATGGACTTCTCCGAACTGAAAGCGGCGTTTAAGCCGACGTACGATCGCCTCGATCATTACTATCTGAATGATATTCCCGGGCTGGAAAACCCAACCAGCGAAGTGCTGGCAAAATGGATCTGGGATCAGATGAAACCGCTGGTGCCGCTGTTAAGCTCGGTGATGATCAAAGAGACGTGTACCGCAGGCTGCGTGTATCGCGGAGAGTAAGAAAAAGCCCGGCGAAATGACCGGGCTTTTTTTCAGGCAATATTCAGATACTTGTGCGTCTGCATCGACAATCGCCAGTTGCGGGCGATGCAGGTTTCAATGCACAGACGCGTCGCGTCATCTTTCTGACTGATTGGCTGAAGGGCGATGATCCGCTGCTTTTCATCGGTTAACGTCGCTAGCAGTTCATCCAGCGCTTCGATATCACGCATGCGGCCAACCGGATGCTTAATCTCATCGGCACGCTCAAGCGCCTGCGAAAGCACGTCGTAACCACCGCGCATGTTCACTTTTGGCGATACGGTCACCCAGGTGGTGTGAGAGCAGTGCACTTCGTGCGTGCCGCTGGTTTCAATCTGGCAACTGTAGCCGTTCTTTTCCAGCAAATCGGTCAGCGACATGAGATCGTGAATGCACGGTTCGCCGCCGGTTATCACCACGTGGCGCGCCGTCCATCCCTGACGACCAATTATCGCCAACAGATCTTCTGCGCTCCCGGCTCCCCATTTATCGCTTTCTTTGGTTTTGGCAAGAATGCTAAACAGCGATACTTCCCGATCCGCCAGTTTGTCCCACGTATGTTTGGTATCACACCAGGCACAGCCAACCGGGCATCCCTGTAAACGAATAAAAATAGCAGGAACGCCAGTGAAGTAACCCTCGCCTTGCAGGGTTTGGAACATCTCGTTAATCGGGTACTGCATAGTCATCTCACTTTGGGGATAATCATTAATTATCGCAGATCCCCGCCCATGTTTCATGCCCGATCGGTGCTGTGTGCCTCAATCGCCGCAACGAAACGTGTCGTGATTTGCTGAGGACGCGTAATAGCGCCCCCCACCACAACCGTGTGAGCGCCTAGCGCAAGACAGCGCGCAGCACGCTCAGGCGTGTCGACATTGCCTTCAGCCACGACAGGAATATTCACGGCAGCCACCACATCGCGTAAAAACTCACAGTCATTTTCGGGAAGCGAATTGCCATGCGTTTCCGCCGTATAGCCGTAAAGAGTGGTGCCTACGCAATCAAATCCCAACGCTTGTGCCTCTTTCGCTTCCGCCAGCGTGGCGATATCCGCCATCAACAGCACCGACGGATAGCGCGCGCGGATTTGCCCGACAAACGATTCCAGCGTTTGTCCATCCGGACGCGGTCGGGCGGTGGCGTCCAGCGCGATAATTTCCGGATTCACCGTCATCAGTTCATCGATCTCCTTGAACGTAGCGGTAATAAACACCTCGCTGCCCGGATAATCGCGCTTAATGATGCCAATCACCGGCAGGGAAACCTGCTGTTTAATGGCGGCGATATCCGCCACGCTGTTGGAGCGAATCGCCACCGCACCACCCTGCGCCGCGGCCAGTGCCATGCGCGACATAATGAACGGGCTGTGCAGCGGTTCGTTTTCCAGCGCCTGACAGGAGACGATTAATTTGCCTTTCAATACATCCAGTACAGTCTTCATCACGATAAAATCTCTTCAACTTCGTTTTTGATAATGGTGACATGCGGGCCGTAAATCACCTGGACGCCGTTACCGCGGACGATCACACCGCGTGCGCCAGTGGCTTTCAGCGCGGCCTCATTAACCTTTCCGCCATCCTTGACCGTCACGCGTAACCGCGTCGCACAGCAGTCCACCTCGTCCAGATTGTCTTTGCCGCCCAGCCCGGCGATCACCGCCGCCGCGCGTTCACTTTGTGGGAGCGTGCTTTCGACCACCGCCTCTTTTTCACGTCCCGGCGTGGCGTAGCCAAATCGGGTGATCATGAAGCGGAAGGTGAAGTAATAGAGGAAGAACCACGGCACGCCGACCAGCGGAACATACATCCAGTTCGTTTTGGCCTCGCCTTGCAGGACGCCAAACAGGATGAAATCGATAAAGCCGCCGGAAAATGTCTGCCCAATGGTGATATGCAGAATGTGGGCGAGCATAAATGCCAGTCCATCGAAGAACGCGTGGATGACATAAAGCACCGGTGCCACGAACAGGAACGAGAACTCAATCGGCTCGGTAATACCCGTCAGGAAAGAGGTCAACGCCGCAGAAATCAGCAGCCCCGCGACGCGCTTTTTATTCTCGGGTTTGGCAGTGTGATACATCGCCAGACACGCCCCGAGCAGGCCGAACATCATGGTGATAAAACGCCCTGACATAAAACGTGAAGTGCCGAGGTAAAACTGTTGGGTATTCGGATCGGCAAGCTGTGCAAAGAAGATCCGCTGCGTGCCTTCGACCAGATGACCGTTAACGATCTCACTGCCGCCCAGCGCCGTCGTCCAGAAAGGTAGATAGAAAATATGGTGCAAACCAAACGGGCCGAGCATCCGCAGGATAAAACCATACAGCAGCGTGCCGATATAACCCGTCGCATCCACCAGGCCGCCGAGGCCAAAGATCAGTTTCTGAAAGTGCGGCCACACGACCGTCATCGCCGCGCCGACGACGATGGCTGCGAGGGAGCTGATAATCGGCACAAAGCGTGAGCCACCAAAGAAGCCGAGAAACTGCGGAAGCGCAATTTTATTGAACCGATGATGCAGAGTGCAGGTGACCAGACCCATCACCACGCCACCAAAGACGCCTGTCTCCAGCGTCTGAATCCCAAGGGTCATCCCCTGCCCCACGGCACCTGGATTTTCCAGCGCGAGCTTGCCCGTCAGAATCAGCAATGCATTGATGGTGGCATTCATCACCAAAAACGCGAGCAAAGCTGCAAGCCCAGCCGTGCCTTTGTCCGTTTTTGCCAGACCAACCGCAACGCCAACCGCAAACAGCACCGACAGGTTTGCAAAAACAATCGAACCCGCGCTGCTCATTATAGTGAAAATGGCCTGCAGCCAGCCGATATCGAGAAATGGATAGGCCGTAAGCGTGTTCGGATTTGATAACGCGCCGCCAATTCCTAGCAGCAAACCCGCCGCAGGCAACACGGCGATCGGTAACATAAACGACTTACCAAACCGCTGGGCTTTTTCAAACCACGCGCCTGATGAGGCACCGCTGAACATTTGCATCATTATTTTCACTCCCCCATTAACTGATGAAAATTTTTACCACATAAAATTAATAAACTGAAAATTATCACCAAAAAGACAGAGGTGGATCATACTTTTTTAAAATGACTGGCATCTTTCCCCCGCTTTCCGCCACACTAGCCGGTAGAAAAACGCATCAAGGATCAGGTATGTCAGAAAATGAAAATCTGCTGCTCAGGCTGCGCCAGGGCGTCTCTGGATACAGTCCAACGCAGCAAAAGTTGGGATCGTTTGTCCTTAACGATCCTTCCAGAGTGCTCTACCTGACGATTACCGAGCTGGCGCGCGAAAGCGACACCAGCGAAGCGAGCGTGACGCGGCTATGCCGCACGCTAGGGTGTAAGGGATATACCGAATTTAAGATGGCGCTGGCGCTGGATGTTCAGCGTGAACACGTGCCGCTAAAGAAAGGCGATGAGATTGACGACATCGTCGAAGAGTCGATTCTGGCGCTACAGGATACTTCTCGTCTGCTCGACCGGGAGATTCTGTTAAAAGCCGCTCAGGCATTACACCAGTCGCGTTCCGTTTATATTTATGGCGTGGCGGCAAGCGCGATTATCGGTGATTACCTTCACTACAAATTGCTTCGCCTCGGCAAGCCGGCACAGTTGTTTAGCGATATGCATCGTGCGTCGATGAATGCGACGACCTTAACGTCTGACGATCTGGTGGTGGCCATTTCGAGTTCCGGCTCGACACGGGATCTTTTACACGTCGTGAAACTCGCGCGAAAACGAGGCGCGCACGTGCTGGCGCTGAGTAATACGCCGCGAAGCCCGCTGACATCTTTAAGCGATATGTTGCTGGTGGCAGCGAAGCCTGAAGGCCCGCTCAGCGCGGGTGCGCTGAATGCCAAAGTCGGCGTGATGCTGCTTGTGGAGCTTCTGGCAACGACCATGATTTCGCTGGACGATCGGTATGGTGACGCCAGTCAGCAAACGGCCAGTGCGACGCTTCCCCTGTTGCTGTAATTCAGGCATAAAAAAACCCGCCGAAGCGGGTTTTTCTTTAAATCGAAAGCTCAGTATTACTGACCTTTGATCTCTTTACGACCGTTGTACGGAGCTTTTTCGCCCAGTGCTTCTTCGATACGAATCAGCTGGTTGTATTTAGCAACGCGGTCAGAACGGCTCATAGAGCCCGTTTTGATCTGGCCAGCAGCGGTACCAACAGCCAGGTCAGCGATGGTAGCGTCTCCAGTTTCGCCTGAACGGTGAGAGATAACGGCAGTGTAGCCAGCGTCTTTCGCCATTTTGATCGCAGCCAGAGTTTCGGTCAAAGAACCGATCTGGTTGAATTTGATCAGGATGGAGTTAACGATGCCTTTCTCGATACCTTCTTTCAGGATCTTGGTGTTGGTTACGAACAGATCGTCACCAACCAGCTGGATTTTGTCGCCCAGAACTTTAGTCTGGTATGCAAAACCGTCCCAGTCAGATTCGTCCAGACCGTCTTCGATAGAGACGATTGGGTACTGTTTGGTCAGATCTTCCAGGAAGTGAGTGAACTCTTCAGAGGTGAAGGCTTTGTTGCCTTCGCCAGCCAGAACGTATTTACCGTCTTTGTAGAATTCAGATGCTGCACAGTCCATCGCCAGAGTGATGTCGGTGCCCAGCTCATAACCTGCAGCTTTAACCGCTTCAGCGATAACAGCCAGTGCTTCTGCGTTGGAACCCAGGTTTGGCGCATAGCCACCTTCGTCACCAACAGCAGTGTTCATACCTTTAGCTTTCAGAACTTTAGCCAGGTTATGGAACACTTCAGAACCCATACGAACAGCTTCTTTCAGGGATTTCGCGCCAACTGGCTGAATCATGAATTCCTGAATATCAACGTTGTTGTCCGCGTGCTCACCACCGTTGATGATGTTCATCATCGGAACCGGCATGGAGTATTTGCCTGGGGTGCCGTTCAGTTCAGCGATGTGTTCGAACAGCGCCTGACCTTTAGAAGCAGCAGCCGCTTTAGCCGTTGCCAGAGACACAGCCAGGATTGCATTCGCACCGAAGTTAGATTTGTTTTCAGTACCGTCCAGATCGATCATGATCTTGTCGATACCAGCCTGGTCTTTGGCATCTTTGCCAAGAACAGCCTGAGCGATTGGGCCGTTAACCGCGCCAACAGCTTTCAGTACGCCTTTGCCCATGTAACGGGATTTGTCGCCATCGCGCAGTTCCAGCGCTTCGCGGGAACCAGTAGAAGCACCTGACGGCGCAGCAGCCATACCAACGAAACCACCTTCAAGGTGAACTTCAGCTTCTACGGTAGGGTTACCACGGGAGTCGATGATTTCACGACCGATGACTTTAACAATTTTGGACATTAGATTTTCCTCAGTACAAGTTAAACTAAAACTCCAGACAAACAACGCGTACTCAAGGTACGCGTTGCCGTTCTAACTTTTTTTACTTCGCCTGACGCTTCTGGTACTCGCTGGCGGCTTTCACAAAGCCTGCAAACAGCGGATGCCCATCACGTGGCGTTGAAGTAAATTCCGGGTGGAATTGACAAGCAACAAACCAAGGATGGTTTGGCACTTCAATGATCTCGACTAACTGATCATCCCCGGAACGGCCCGCAATACGCAGACCCGCGGCTTCAATTTGTTTCAACAGCATGTTGTTGACTTCGTAGCGGTGACGATGGCGCTCGGTAATGGTTGTCGAGCCATACATCTTGCGAACCAGACTGTCTTCAGAAACCTGACAAGCCTGTGCGCCAAGACGCATCGTGCCACCCAGATCGCTCTTCTCGGTACGGACTTCGACGTTACCGTCTTCATCGCGCCATTCGGTGATAAGCGCCACAACAGGGTACTTACAGTCTGGCACAAATTCCGTAGAGTTCGCGTTTTCCATACCCACTACGTTACGAGCAAACTCAATCAACGCAACCTGCATACCCAGGCAAATGCCAAGGTAAGGAATATTATTTTCACGCGCAAAGCGTGCGGTAGCGATCTTGCCTTCTACACCGCGGTAGCCGAAGCCGCCAGGGATCAGAATAGCATCCAGATCTTTCAGAATTTCGACGCCGCGCGTTTCAACATCCTGCGAATCAATCAGCTTGATGTTAACAGTGACGCGATTCTTCAGACCACCGTGTTTCAGCGCTTCGATGACTGACTTATAGGCATCTGGCAGTTCAATATACTTGCCAACCATACCGATAGTCACTTCGCCTGCCGGATTCGCTTCTTCGTAAATAACTTGTTCCCATTCGGACAAGTTAGCTTCAGGAACGTTCAAGCTGAATCGTTTACAAATATAATCGTCCAGACCCTGTGATTTCAACAGGCCCGGGATTTTATAAATGGAATCGACGTCTTTTAGAGAAATTACAGCCTTTTCAGCAACGTTACAGAACAATGCAATTTTCGCACGTTCGTTGGCGGGAACGGCACGATCGGAACGGCAAATCAGGATATCCGGCTGGATACCGATAGAGAGCAGTTCTTTCACGGAGTGCTGAGTCGGTTTAGTTTTCACTTCACCGGCAGCGGCCATGTAAGGTACCAGCGTCAGGTGCATAAATAGCGCGTGTTCACGGCCAATATCTACCGCCAGCTGACGAATCGCTTCCAGGAATGGCAGAGATTCGATATCACCGACCGTACCGCCAATTTCAACCAGCACAACGTCGTGGCCTTCGCCACCGGCAACGATGCGCTCTTTGATTGCATTGGTGATATGCGGGATAACCTGAACGGTTGCGCCTAAATAGTCGCCACGGCGCTCTTTACGCAGAACGTCGGAGTAGATACGACCCGTAGTGAAGTTGTTGCGGCGACTCATTTTGGTACGAATGAAGCGCTCGTAGTGACCTAAGTCCAGATCGGTTTCAGCGCCGTCTTCGGTAACGAACACTTCGCCGTGCTGGATTGGGCTCATGGTGCCTGGATCGACGTTGATGTACGGATCCAATTTCATCATGGTCACATTGAGGCCACGGGCTTCAAGAATGGCCGCGAGAGAGGCTGCGGCAATGCCTTTACCCAGAGAGGATACAACCCCGCCGGTCACAAAAATATAGTTCGTTGTCATGCTGAACCTGAGAAGTTAGGTTGGAATGATGGAATAACCAGGACGGGAAAGTAGTATACCCGAACACGGCGAGTGCCACAAACTTTCATTCTCCGTCTCCTGACTCAGGCTTTGACAAACATAGGGAGTGAGAAAATAGCCGCTTTTGGGTAATTGTTTTTGACGCAAATCAAGCGCTTGTCATTTAAAAAATCACACAAATTGCGCTTGATCGCGAAAATTCGTTAGAGATCATGTTCCTGGCGTTTTACTTCCTGCCAGACCTCTTCCATCAAATCGAGGTCAACACCGGTCATTTCCAGGCCGCGGGCGGCGACAATGCGCTCAACTTCGCGGAAACGACGCTCAAATTTAAGGTTGGCTTTTTGCAGCGCGGTTTCCGCTTTCACCCCTAAATGACGGGATAAATTAACCGTCGCAAAAAGCAAATCGCCCATCTCCTCTTCCAGTCTGGCTTCATCGACCACGGCCTGCTTTGCTTCGTGCATCACTTCATCAATTTCTTCATGCACTTTATCCAGCACCGGTCCTAATGAGGTCCAGTCAAACCCTACGGTTGAGCAACGTTTCTGAATTTTATGGGCGCGCATGAGCGCTGGCAGGTTCAGCGGGATATCATCCAGCGCGGAATGCTGCGATTTTTCAGCCCGTTCAGCACTTTTGATTTGCTCCCAACGGGCCAGCACTTCGGTGCTGTTGTTTGCTGTTGCCTCACCAAAAATATGCGGGTGACGACGCTCAAGTTTGTCACTGATGGCAGCGCAAATATCGTCGAAATCGAAACGCGCCTCTTCCTGAGCCATTTGCGCGTAAAACACCACCTGGAACAGCAGATCGCCCAGCTCGCCGCGCAGATCGTCAAAATCTTCACGCGAAATAGCGTCCAGCACTTCGTACGTTTCTTCGAGGGTGTAAGGCGCGATGGTGGCGAAAGTCTGCTCTTTGTCCCACGGGCAGCCGTTTTCCGGGTCACGCAGGCGTTTCATTATGCCGAGCAGGCGGTCGATTTGGGTCATGAGGAGTTCCTGGTAAAAATGAGAAACGCCGGGCGGCAATGACGCCTTACCCGGCTGATAAAAGAGGATTAGCCGCCGTGCAGGCGACGGGCGTCAATCACATCCGGCACCTGGTTCAGTTTGCCAAGCACGCGGCCCAGCACCTGCAGGTTGTAGATTTCGATCGTCATATCGATGGTGGCGAGCTGCTCGCGCGTGTCGCTGCGACTCGCCACGCCCAGCACGTTGACCTTCTCGTTGGCAAGAATCGTGGTGATGTCACGCAGCAAACCGCTACGGTCATTAGCCGTGACGCGCACCACCAGCGAGTAACCGGCGGAATAGCTTTCGCCCCACACCGCATCCACGATGCGTTCCGGCGCATGAGATTGCAGCTCGGCCAGCTGGTCGCAGTCCGAACGGTGAATCGAAATTCCCCGCCCCTGAGTAATAAACCCGACAATGTCATCGCCAGGGATCGGCTGGCAGCAGCGGGCAATGTGGTGCATCAAATTGCCGACGCCCTCGACCACTACGCGGCCATTATCTTTGCTGCGATGCGGTGGCGTGTAGGTTTTCTGCTGAAGCTGTTTCAGCGCAGCCGCATCTTGTTCAGCCGCGCTCGGCTTATTGAACTTCGACTGCAGGAAATTCACCATCTGGTTGAGACGAATATCGCCCCCGCCAATGGCCGCTAACAGCTCATCCATTTCGTTGAAGTTGTAGCGCGGCAGCAGGTGTTTTTCTGCTTCTTTCAGGTTGATGCCTAAATGTTCCAGCTCATCATCCAAAATCTGGCGACCCGCGATGATATTTTTGTCGCGATCTTGCTTGCGGAACCAGGCATGGATTTTGGAGCGGCCACGGCTGGTAGTGACATAACCCAGGTTCGGGTTTAGCCAGTCGCGGCTTGGGTTCGGCTGTTTCTGGGTGATGATTTCAATCTGATCGCCCATCTGGAGCTGATAGGTAAACGGCACAATGCGCCCGCCAATCTTCGCCCCGATGCAGCGATGCCCCACATCGCTGTGGATGTGGTAAGCAAAATCGAGCGGCGTTGAACCTGTTGGCAGGTCTACAACGTCCCCTTTTGGCGTAAAGACATACACCCGGTCGTCAAAGACCTGACTACGCACTTCGTCGAGCAATTCGCCCGAATCGGCCATCTCTTCTTGCCAGGCGATAAGCTTACGCAGCCAGGCAATACGATCTTCGTGGCCGGTACGCGTTCCGGTGGAGGGGCCTTCTTTGTATTTCCAGTGTGCCGCGACGCCAAGTTCAGCGTCTTCATGCATCTGTTTGGTACGAATCTGAATTTCAACCGTTTTGCCGCCAGGACCCAGCACAACAGTGTGAATGGATTGATAGCCGTTCGGTTTGGGGTTGGCGACGTAATCGTCAAACTCATCCGGTAAATGACGGAAGTGAGTATGCACTATCCCCAGCGCGGCGTAGCAGTCCTGCAAACGATCGGCGACGATGCGCACCGCACGCACGTCAAACAGCTCATCAAAGGCAAGATGCTTTTTCTGCATTTTGCGCCAGATGCTGTAGATATGTTTCGGTCGGCCATACACTTCGGCCCGCACGTTCTCTTCTTTCATCGCCTGACGCAATCCACCGACAAACTCGTCGATATAGTGCTCGCGATCGATACGGCGCTCGTGCAGCAGTTTGGCAATACGCTTGTATTCCGCAGGGTGCAGATAGCGGAAGCAGTAATCCTCAAGCTCCCATTTCAGCTGTCCGATGCCTAAACGGTTAGCAAGAGGCGCATAAATATTGGTGCACTCTTTTGCCGCCAGCACGCGCTCATCTTCAGGCGCATCTTTCACTTCACGCAGGTGGGCAACGCGTTCGGCCAGCTTGATGACGACGCAGCGGAAATCATCCACCATCGCCAGTAGCATGCGGCGAACGTTATCAACCTGTTCGGAGGAGACAGAGTCCGTATGAGCCGCTTTAAGCTGACGAATGGCTGCCATATCGCGCACGCCGTGAATCAGTTCAACTACGGGTTTTCCTACGCTCTCACGCAGCACGTCTTCGCTGACCACGTCGGCATCCGCCAGTGGGAACAGCAACGCGGCCTGCAGCGTTTCGATATCCATGTTGAGCATGGAGAGGATTTCGACCATCTCGATGCCGCGCCATAACACCAAATCGGCGTCAGCATGGCCCTGCGTCATGCGCAGACAATAGGCCCAGGTTTCGGTTAAGCGTTCACACGACTGCTGGCTGGAAATCCCCAGACTTGCGATCCATTTTTGTGGGTCAAACTCACCAGCTTTATTGAGATGTGCACTTCTTACCGCAACCATCGTCCTCTCCTTTAGGGACAAGGGCCTGTCGAATTCGACAAGCCGAAACTAATCACTAGAGCTGAAACAACACCATTGATTCCAGGTGTCCAGTGTGCGGGAACATATCCAGCATTGCCAGACGCTGAATTTGGTAACCCGCACTTAATAATGCCTCGCTGTCCCGCGCCAATGTCGCTGGGTTACAGGAAACATAGACCACGCGTTTTGGCGCGAGTTTAATTATATGCTGCATTACGCCCGGCGCACCCGCGCGTGCGGGATCGAGTAAAATTTTATCAAAACCGTGCTGCGCCCAGGGCTGTTGAGTGACATCCTCTTCAAGGTTTTCATGAAAGAATGTCACATTATCCAACGCGTTATGACGCGCATTTTGCTGCCCTTTTTCGACCAGCGCATTGACGCCTTCGACGCCGATGACGCTGGCTGCTCGTTGCGCCAGAGGCAAGGTAAAATTCCCCATGCCGCAAAACAGGTCGAGCACTCGGTCACCCGGCTGAACATCAAGCCACTCAATCGCTTTCGCGACCATCTGCTGGTTCACACCGTCGTTCACCTGGATGAAATCTCGCGGACTGAACGTTAAGCGTAGTCCGTCAGAGAGATACCAGGGATCGTCACCCGACACGCGCTCAAGTATCTCGCTTTGTGGCGCGAGAAAAAGCGTTAGTTCATGAGAATGCGAAAAGCGTTCCAGTTTTTCGCGATCCTGAGCGGAAAGTGGCGCAGTGTGGCGCAGCACCATCAACGGCCCATTATCAGCAAGGACCAGCTCAACATGTCCCAGCGCACGCGCGCCCTGCAAATCAGAAAGGCAGTTGCGCAAATGCGGGAGTAATGCTTCAAGATGGGGCACCAAAACGGGGCACTGCTTCACATCCACGATGTCACTGGAGGCGGCTTTGCGAAAACCCATCGCCAGTTTTTGCGTTTTGGGTTCATAGCTCAGGCTCAGACGCGCCCGGCGGCGATATCCCCAGGGCTGCCCGGAGATAATCTCATTCACCTCATGCTTCATCAGACGCGCCAGCGCAGTGCTTTTGCTGCTCTGTTGTAGCGCAACGCTCGCATGCTGCTGCTGGCAGCCACCGCACACGCCAAAATGCAGACAGCGTGGCGCAACGCGTTCAGGGCTATCATTAAGGCGACGTTTTACCTGGCCGCGTGAATACTTGCTTTTGTCTTCCGTCAGGGTGACTTCGGCCCGTTCATTCGGTAATAATCCAGCAATAAACAACGCCTTGCCGTTATGACGCGCAACGCCCTGACCAAACGGGTCCAGGTCTGTGGCTTCAACAGTTATGATCTGACGCGTCGTCACGCGTCGCTTTGCAGAGTAGAATTGCGCCATCGCCGAGAATTTTCTCAAAAAAACATAATGACCCTAATTGTCCCATAACGGAACGCCATGACCAACTACAGCCTGCGCGCACGCATGATGATTTTGATTCTCGCCCCGACCGTTCTGATCGGTTTGCTGTTGAGCATCTTCTTTGTTGTGCACCGTTACAATGACTTGCAGCGTCAACTTGAAGATGCAGGCGCCAGCATCATCGAACCGCTGGCCGTGTCGAGTGAATACGGCATGAATCTGCAAAATCGTGATTCTCTCGGGCAGCTCATCAGCGTGTTGCATCGCCGCCATTCAGAGATCGTCCGGGCGATTTCCGTGTATGACGAAAATAATCGCCTGTTCGTCACCTCGAATTTTCATCTCGATCCCAGCGAACTGAAAATCGCCGACGGCGTGCCCTTTCCGCGTCATCTGACTGTGATAAGGCGTGGCGATATTATGATTCTGCGTACGCCGATTTTATCGGAGAGCTATTCGCCGGATGAATCCGCCGTATCAGACGCCAAGGCCAGTAAGAATATGTTGGGATATGTGGCGCTGGAGTTGGATCTCAAGTCAGTGCGGCTCCAGCAGTACAAAGAAATATTTATCTCCAGCGTAATGATGCTGTTTTGTATCGGGATTGCGCTCATTTTCGGCTGGCGTTTAATGCGCGACGTCACCAGTCCCATTCGTAATATGGTGAATACCGTTGATCGCATCCGGCGCGGGCAACTCGACAGTCGTGTCGAAGGATTTATGCTCGGCGAGCTGGATATGCTGAAAAACGGCATTAACTCGATGGCGATGTCGCTGGCGGCCTATCACGAAGAGATGCAGCATAACGTCGATCAGGCCACCTCCGATCTGCGCGAAACCCTTGAGCAGATGGAAATCCAGAACGTCGAGCTGGATTTAGCGAAAAAACGCGCCCAGGAAGCCGCGCGTATTAAATCAGAATTCCTCGCCAATATGTCCCACGAGCTGCGCACGCCGCTGAACGGGGTGATTGGCTTTACGCGCCTGACGCTAAAATCTGAGCTCAATCCCACCCAACGCGATCATCTGCATACCATTGAGCGTTCGGCGAATAATCTGCTGGCGATCATTAACGATGTGCTTGATTTTTCCAAACTGGAAGCGGGCAAACTGATCCTTGAAAGCATTCCTTTCCCGCTGCGCAGCACCCTGGATGAAATCGTGACGCTTCTTGCGCACTCCTCGCACGACAAAGGTCTTGAGCTGACGCTGAACATCAAAAATGACGTGCCAGATAATGTCATCGGCGATCCGCTGCGTCTCCAGCAGGTGATCACTAATCTGGTGGGGAACGCGATTAAATTTACCGAAAACGGAAACATTGACGTTCTGGTCGAAAAGCGTGCGATCAGCAATAACAAACTCCAGATTGAGGTGCAGATCCGCGATACCGGCATTGGGATCCCTGAGCGGGATCAGTCGCGGCTGTTCCAGGCTTTCCGCCAGGCGGATGCCAGTATTTCGCGTCGCCACGGCGGGACAGGATTAGGGCTGGTGATCACCCAAAAACTGCTCAAAGAGATGGGCGGGGATATCTCCTTCCACAGCCAGCCCAATCGCGGATCGACGTTCTGGTTCCATATCAGTCTCGACCTGAATCCCAACGTGGTGACCGACGGCCCAATGACACACTGCCTGCGCGGCATGCGTCTGGCCTATGTCGAACCGAACGCCGCAGCGGCCCAAAGTACGCTGGATGTGCTCAGCACTACGCCACTGGAGGTTATTTACAGCCCGACGTTCTCTGCTCTCGCCGTCGATCATTACGACATTTTGCTGATGGGCATTCCGGTCACCTTTACGGGCGAACTGACGATGCAGCAGGAGCGGCTGGCGAAAGCCGCTTCCATGACCGATTACCTGCTTCTGGCGCTGCCGTGTCACGCGCAGCTGAACGCGGAGGAGCTAAAAAATGACGGTGCGGCTGCGTGTCTGTTAAAACCGCTGACCGCAACACGTCTGCTGCCCGCGCTGACCGAATATTGCCGCATCAATCATCATGCACTCCCCGTCGCTCATGATGACCACAAACTGCCAATGAGCGTCATGGCTGTCGATGACAATCCGGCCAACCTCAAACTCATCGGTGTGTTACTGGAAGACCAGGTGCAACACGTTGAGCTATGCAGCAGCGGCGCGCAGGCGGTGGAACATGCGAAGCAGATGCAATTTGATCTGATACTGATGGATATTCAGATGCCGGACATGGATGGCATTCGCGCCTGTGAGTTGATTCGCCAGCTCCCGCATCAGCAGCAAACACCAGTGATTGCAGTGACGGCTCATGCCATGGCGGGGCAAAAAGAGAAGCTGTTGAGTGCTGGAATGAATGATTATCTGGCGAAACCGATCGACGAAGAGAAGCTGCACAGCCTGCTATTACGCTATAAGCCTGGCCTCGTGGGGGGAGCTAACATTGCCCCATCAGAACCCGTGGAAATGACCTTTAATCCTAATGCCACACTCGACTGGCAGCTGGCGCTACATCAGGCGGCGGGTAAACCGGATTTAGCGCGAGAGATGCTGCAAATGCTGATCGCCTTCCTGCCGGAAATCCGCAATAAAGTAGAAGAACAGCTGGTTGGTGAAAACCCTGAAGATCTGCTTGAGGCCATTCATAAATTGCACGGTAGCTGCAGCTACAGCGGCGTGCCGCGCCTGAAAAGTCTCTGCCAGTTGCTTGAGCAGCAGTTGCGTTCGGGTACGCCTGAGTCAGAGCTGGAGCCAGAGTTTCTCGAATTGCTGGATGAAATGGATAACGTCACGCGCGAAGCGAGAAAAATGCTGGGATAAGAAAATCAGGGGATATTACATCCCCTTTCCCGCCAGCAATGTCGCCGCGATATTTCTCGCGGTCATGCGCACGTTTTCTGCGGCATTTTCTAACGCCTCTTCCAGAGTGCAAACGCTATAAATCACGCTGAACACCGCGTCGATGCCGTGCTCATGCACCACGCCAACATCTGCCGTCAAGCTCCCGGCAATACCGATCACGGGCTTGTTGTAACGTTTGGCGACTTTCGCCACGCCGACCGGCACTTTGCCATGTATCGTCTGGCTGTCGATGCGCCCTTCGCCGGTGATCACTAAGTCGGCATCAGCTATGTGTTTATCCAGATGCAAAGCGTCGGTAACAATCTCAATGCCCTGGCGTAACTCCGCGCCGCAAAACGCGTACAGCGCTGCGCCCATGCCACCCGCTGCACCGCCCCCCGCAAGGTTGAGCACGTCTTTATCCAGATCGCGGGAGATGATTTGCGCAAAGTGCGCCAGGGACTGATCCAGCTTACTGACCATTTCCGGGGTCGCCCCTTTTTGCGGGCCAAACACCGCTGATGCGCCTTCATCGCCGGTTAACGGGTTGGTGACATCGCAGGCCACTTCGATGCAGCACTCCGCCAGACGGGAATCCAGCGTGTTGATATCAATGCGCGCCAACCTGTCCAGCTCGCCGCCCCCTTGTCCGATTTGATGGCCCTGGGCGTTTAGCAATTTTGCCCCCAGCGCCTGCACCATTCCGGCACCGCCGTCGTTAGTGGCACTTCCGCCAAGACCAATAATGATGTGTTTTACCCCTGCATCCAGGGCATGACGAATGAGTTCGCCCGTGCCCCAGGAGGTGGTTTTGAGCGGATTACGTAAGGATGAGGCGACAAGTTCAAGGCCGCTCGCTGCCGCCATTTCGATAAACGCGCTTTGTTCGTTCCCGGATAATCCGTAGAACCCTTCAACGTTTTCGCCCAACGGTCCTGTGACCTGGACGTTGATGATTTTGCCCTGCGTGGCCGCCACCATCGCTTCGACCGTGCCTTCGCCGCCGTCGGCTACCGGTAATTTGACATACTGCGCCGAAGGAAAGATCTCGCTAAATCCCTGCTCGATCGCTGTCGCCACCTCAAGAGCACTCAAACTTTCCTTATACGAGTCCGGTGCGATTACAATTTTCATACGCCATCCTTACGCCTGTTAACTTCGTTGAGCATACACCCGCGCAGAGTGCAAAAATGCCCACTCCCGCAGGAACCGGCATTCACACCTAACGCACCATGCAAGGACGCTTATTGTTAAAGGTCCAGTCCGGGATTAAATACTGCATCGCCATCGCATCATCACGTGCGCCCAGGCCATGCTTCTGATACAGCTCGTGCGCTTTCATTAGCTGATCCATATCCAATTCGACGCCTAAGCCTGGGGTGGTGGGTACGTGTACCATTCCGCCTTTTATCTCGAACGGCTGTTTGGTCAGGCGCTGGTTGCCCTCCTGCCAGATCCAGTGCGTGTCGATAGCGGTGATTTTCCCTGGCGCTGCGGCCGCAACGTGAGTGAACATCGCCAGCGAAATATCAAAGTGGTTGTTGGAGTGCGAACCCCAGGTCAGCCCGAATTCATGGCACATTTGCGCCACACGCACCGAGCCTTGCATAGTCCAGAAATGCGGATCGGCCAGCGGAATATCAACCGATTGCAGCGAAAGGGTGTGCCCCATCTGACGCCAGTCGGTGGCAATCATATTTGTCGCCGTTGGCAGACCCGTTGCACGGCGGAATTCAGCCATCACTTCACGACCGGAAAACCCCTGCTCAGCGCCACACGGGTCTTCGGCATAGGCCAGCACGCCTTTCAGCCGCTTACCAATGCTGATGGCTTCATTGAGCGACCAGGCACCGTTGGGATCGAGCGTGACGCGCGCCAGCGGGAAGCGCTTCGCCAGGGCTTCAATCGACTCAGCCTCTTCCTCCCCTGCCAGAACGCCGCCTTTCAGTTTGAAATCGTTAAAACCATATTTTTCGTAGGCGGCTTCAGCCAGCCGTACCACCGTATCCGGCGTCATGGCTTCGTCGTGACGCAGACGATACCAGTCGCATTTTTCGTCGGGCTGGCTTTGGTATTCCAGCGGCGTCAGTGTGCGATCGCCCACGAAGAACAGATAACCGAGCATTTCGACTTCGCTCCGCTGCTGGCCTTCGCCCAGCAATGAGGCGACGTTAACGCCGAGATGCTGCCCGAGCAGATCCAGCATCGCCGCTTCGATCCCCGTCACCACATGAATGGTGGTGCGCAGGTCAAACGTTTGTAGCCCTCGACCGCCCGCATCGCGATCGGCAAAGGTGTTACGCACCACGTTTAAGACGTTTTTGTATTCGCCAAGCGTTTTACCCACCACTAATGGAATCGCGTCTTCCAGAGTTTTGCGGATCTTCTCGCCGCCCGGAATTTCACCCACGCCGGTATGGCCTGAGTTGTCTTTGATGATGACGATGTTGCGGGTAAAGAACGGAGCATGCGCGCCGCTCAGATTCATCAGCATGCTGTCGTGGCCCGCCACCGGGACAATCTGCATTGACGTCACAACAGGGGTAGAGAAAGTACTCATCATTCCATCCTTTTAATTAGTGGCGACCGAACGCAGGGCGTTTGCGGTCAAATGTCCAGCCGGGAACAAGATATTGCATCGGACCCGCGTCATTACGCGCGCCGCCTGGCAACTTCTTGTAAAGCTCATGCGCCTTATGGATTTGATCCCAGTCCAGTTCGACACCTAATCCCGGTGCATCCGGTACGGCGATTTTGCCGTTTTTAATCTCAAGGGGATTTTTGGTCAGGCGCGCGTCGCCCTCCTGCCAAATCCAGTGGGTGTCGATGGCCGTCGGCGTACCCGGCGCAGCGGCACCAACGTGCGTGAACATCGCCAGTGAGATATCGAAATGATTATTGGAGTGGCAACCCCATGTCAGACCCCAGTCGTCGCAGAGTTGCGCGACACGCACTGCGCCTGAAAGTGTCCAGAAGTGCGGATCGGCCAGCGGAATATCGACTGAATTAAGCATGACCGCGTGACCCATTTCGCGCCAGTTGGTAGCGATCATATTGGTCGCCACCGGCAATCCTGTTGCGCGACGGAATTCCGCCATCACTTCGCGCCCTGAAAAACCTTGCTCAGCACCACAAGGATCTTCCGCGTAGGTCAGCACGTCGTTCAGGCCTTTGCACAGGGAAATGGCTTCATCCAGCAGCCACGCCCCGTTGGGATCGACGGTAATACGCGCATCCGGGAACCGTTTTTTGAGTGCGCGGGCGGCATCGATTTCCTGCTCACCCGGCAGTACGCCGCCCTTCAGTTTGAAGTCTTTAAACCCATAGCGATCCTGTGCGGCTTCTGCCAGACGCACCACCGCGTCGCGGGTCAGTGCCTCCTGGTGACGCAAGTGGTACCAGTCATGATGGCCCGCGGTGTCTTCCAGATACGGCAGATCGGTTTTAGTGCGATCGCCCACATAGAAGAGATACCCCAGCACCGTCACCGCATCACGCTGTTTGCCCGGACCGAGCAGTTCACATACCGGGACGTTCAGCGTTTTTCCGAGAAGGTCCAGCAGCGCTGCTTCTAGCGCGGCGACAGCGTTTACGCGCAGTTCAAACGTCCAGGCGCCTTTGCCGAACGTATCGAAATCAGCCGCCTGATTGCCTTTATGCACTTGCTGCACCACGTTGTTCAGTCGGGCAATTTCCCGACCGATGACCATCGGAATGGCATCAAGCAGCGTCTGGAGAATCACTTCACCGCCTGGCGCTTCCCCTACGCCGGTGTTCCCGGCGCTGTCGGTGAGAACCACGATATTGCGCGTGAAATACGCATTATGCGCGTCGCCAATATTGAGCAGCATACTGTCGTAGCCGGCCACCGGAATGACCTGCATATCGGTAATCACTGGGCTGGATTGCGTATTCATCATGTGCGCCCCACAACAGGTTTCAATTCCACACGTTTGATATCGCCCACCAGCACCAGATAGCTCAAGACCGCGACCAGAGCGTGAACGCCAACATAGATGAGCGCCCCATTAAACGATCCGGTGGTGCCGACGATATAGCCAATCGCAATCGGCGTGACGATGCCAGAGATATTGCCGAACATGTTGAACAGACCGCCGCTGAGTCCGCTGATCTCTTTCGGTGCCGTATCCGCCATGACCGCCCAACCCAATGCGCCAATGCCTTTGCCGAAGAACGCCAGCGCCATAAAGCCGACAATCATCCACTCCACGTCAACGTAGTTACAGAACACCATCGACATCGAGAGCAGCATCCCCAACACAATCGGCGTTTTACGCGCAATGTTGAGCGATCCGGTACGCCGCATCAGCCAGTCTGAAATCACCCCGCCCAGCACGCCGCCAATAAAGCCGCACACCGCAGGGACAGAGGCGATAAAGCCTGCTTTGAGAATTGACATGCCGCGCGCCTGCACCAGATACACCGGGAACCAGGTAATAAAGAAGTAAGTCAACGCGTTGATGCAGTATTGACCGAGGTAGATGCCGATCATCATGCGCGAGCCGATAAGCTGTTTGATCTGGCCCCATTTTTGGCTGAACGGTACTTTTTCTTTGGTGCTTTTCTGATCCATGTTGATCAGCGCGCCACCTTCAGCAATGTATTCCAGCTCTTTCTTGTTTACGCCCGGATGTTGATTGGGTTCGTGGATCACTTTTAGCCAGACAAAGCTGATGATGATCCCAAGGCCGCCCATAAAGAAGAACACATGTGACCAGCCCACTTCATGCGTTAGCCAGCCCATGATCGGCGCGAAGATCACCGTCGCGAAATACTGTGCGGAGTTAAAAATCGCGACTGCCGTGCCCCTTTCTTGAGCGGGGAACCAGGCGGCGACGATACGGCTATTGCCCGGGAATGATGGCGCTTCGGCCAGCCCCACCAGGAAACGTAAGGTGAAGAGTGCAACGATAATGCCGAAACCGTTGAAGACGTCGACAAAGCCCTGCAACAGCGTAAACAGGGACCATATAAAGATGGACCAGAAATAGACACGTTTTGAGCCGAAGCGGTCAAGCAACCAGCCGCCGGGGATTTGGCCAATCACGTAGGCCCAAGAAAATGCAGAGAAGACATATCCCATACCGACCGCATCGAGACCAATGTCTTTTGCCATTTCGGAACCGGCAATCGACAATGTGGCGCGGTCGCCATAATTGAAGGACGTGACGATAAACAGCATCACCACTATCCAGTAGCGAGCATTGGTGCGCTTCTCAGCGCTGCTCGCCGCGTGGCTTAATGTACTCATTGTTGCACTCCTGAATCGTAGCTTTCGCCAGGTTCATTCTGTACGGCACAACCTGTAGGGTAATCAGAATGAGAGGTTAGTGTTTGCAGTTTTGGTACGGCTTTGTGCCGTTTTATTGTGTCTAACTGCCTTTTTGGTAACTGACGAGGAAAGTATATGTAAGGACTCTCGCCCCTCTCACCGTGCAACGACACAACATTGACGGGCGTGTTTGAGGTTGTTTGAGGCATAAGCACAACGCAATGGAAGGGACTTCACGAAAACGCAGATACAGGAATAAAGAGAGAGAAGGAAACAGAAGAGTGTGAATCAGGTCGCTTGACGCGAGGATAACGCCCTCCGCAGACGGGAGGGCGAAAGATTATTTGAGTAACGAACCCCAGTTTTCGACCCAGGGGTTTGATTCACTTTCAGGCTCAGGATGCTCGCTCGCATCAATCATCAGCATATCGCCGACGCGTTGAGCGCTTTGCTCCTGCAGTAGCGCATCAAACTGCTTACCGCCGCCGCAGAAATGGCTATAACTGCTGTCACCCAGAGCGATAATGCCGTAGTGAACATCAGGCTGATAACCCAGCTTATGTTTAATGCCCTGAAAAAGCGGAACGATGCTGTCGGGCAGATCGCCCTGTCCGGTTGTAGAGGTCACCACCAGCACATACTGATTTTTGTACTTTTCCCAGTCGGCCAGATCCGGATCTTCATAGACGGTCGCTTTATGGCCCATCCCTGCCAGGATCGCTTCGGCTTCTTCGGCCACCAGTAGCGAGTTGCCGTACATCGTGCCGACAAAAATTCCGACTTCAGCCATGCTTAACGCCCTCGATTATTGCTCTTGCTGTTCATCCTGAACGTTGCTGGCGACAAACTCAACCCTTTCATTTTCGGGGAGTTGTCCCAGCCAGCCAAACTGTGATAGCGCCTGCATCCATACATCGTCCAGACCCGCACGAATCACCAGCGGTTCGCCGGTAAAAGGATGCGTCAGGCTGAGTTGGCTGGCGTGTAGCATCAATCGGCCACAACCAAAGTGCTCGGCCGCACTGCGGTTCTGGCGCAAATCGCCGTGTTTGCTGTCACCAATAATCGGATGACGCAGGTGAGAAAGATGGCGACGCAACTGGT
This sequence comes from Lelliottia sp., assembly GCF_045627565.1. NCBI lineage: Bacteria > Pseudomonadati > Pseudomonadota > Gammaproteobacteria > Enterobacterales > Enterobacteriaceae > Lelliottia > Lelliottia sp. The sequence continues at coordinate 60,334 of NZ_JAZQNX010000039.1, forward strand.
GTTTACGTCCAGTTTTGGGTTCCAGTTCAACCAAACCATAACGTGTCGTTGAGAACTTCCCTGTTGCCACGGGCATTTCAACGGTGGCAAGACCACGGTAATCCGTCACTGCTGGCTGTGGATCCTTGTTTTCGCGGGCAAATTTGTCAGCGATTTTATCCAGCTCCTCAACCAACGGATAATCGAGCGTGGCTTCATCCATCAGCCAGCCACGCACGATAGCGTGATAGCGTTTTTGAATTTGATGCTGCTCGAAATGCTGGGAGAGCAAACGTCCGGCTTCGCTGGAAAGGCCCATCAGCAAAACGCCGGACGTGGGTCTGTCGAGGCGGTGTACGGTAAAAACGTGCTGACCAATCTGGTCGCGCACGGTTTGCATTACCACGACTTTTTCATCGCGATCCAGCCAGCTACGGTGAACCAGCCAGCCTGACGGCTTGTTAACGGCAACGATCCATTCATCCTGATACAGGATCTCAATGGTCATACGTTATTTCCGGCAAAGAGTTTGTCCAGACGCTGCAGCTCAATCAATACCCCTTCCCGTTGCGGGTGAGACGTATCGAGCGCCATTTCATAATAGGGGCTAACGGCAAAATCATGCGGAAGGGGGTGACCGCCGTCCAGCAAGGCGTGCAGGCGCGGAATCAGCACCCATTGTAGCCACTCGAAAGGCTCGAGCGTATCCAGGCAAAATGGCTGCGTGCTTTCGAAAGCCTCTGCCTGCGGCGCCATTTCTTGCCACAGCTGGTGGTGGCGCAAAAGGGATTCGATAGCGTGCAACTGAGCACGAACGCTGTCGTGATGCGTCATAAATACCTCAACTGAAAAACTGAACGGCGCGCAGCATAGCATTGCGTGACGCAGAAACAAAAAAAGGGAGCACTGTATAAACAGTGCTCCCGGTTCGTTTCGCAGCATTCCAGCTACAATTTGTGCTCCCTGCTCGTCCTTGACAACTTTTCCTGCGGCCCGAGGGCCTGGTCGTCCGTAAACCGCGCATCCAGCTCACATCATCCTGATGTGAATGTTTCATCCCGAAACGTCCTGATCTTCCTGACCCACCGGGCATCCTGACCGGTTCTCTTTCTCCTTCCTGGAGGTGTCCCTTACGCGTCCTGCGTGATCCTTTTTGCTTCATCCTGAAGCCTTCCTGCAGCGCCATCCTGACGTATCCTCGGTGAAAAACGTCATCATCCTGATGTTCGCTTCTCGTGTCGGCATCCTGTCGACCTGTATAGGATTACCCATTCCGCTTCGTCTTACAACCCATCCGAAGAGGCTCACAGCAAGCCCACTCATAATAAAAACGCTTAAAATCCATATCAATCCATTGAAAGTAAACGAATTTAATGAGGAGACTTACGAAATTAAAGCGGCGTGTAACGGTGATCTCTCACAACCCGTGTAAGAGATCTCTCACAAAAGACGTACGGCGTTGGATTACAAAACCGGCTCGAGTTGATTGAGGAAATCCGCAAGTGAGGGCGCGAGAACGTCGCGTTTGCGGGTGCCGAGCGTTTCTTTAATGACTTCACCATTCAGATTACAGACAGCGATCACATCTAGTTCGCTGTCCAGCGTGGCGATAAAGAGCGTCGGGGCAAGTTTCAGGCGTTTTTGCGTCACCAGATGCCCAATCAGATTCTCCTGAACCCGCTGGAAATCATTTTCGCTCCAGGTCTGGAGCAGCGTCATCGTCTCATTGGCGAAACGAGCCTGCATATCCCCGGCAAACTGTGTGGTGTAAAACGCATGAACCGCTGGCTGTACCACGATGTCCATTGCACGCTCAACTGCATTTACAGTCTGCTCAAGTGAGAACGGCTGGGGCTGCCAGAGAATTTTGTCGTCCATCGTGGTGATAATGCATGGCGACGGCACACCGTATAACTCTTCACTTTGCGGCCACGTTCCATTCATTTCATGCCATGCGTCGCAATAGCGTGCAGTGAATGCCGTCAGGGCATTTGCAGTCTCAATATCCACCGATTTCTCTCTTCACGTCAGACAGGATAAACTTGGGTTTATAGTGTACCTGCAAAGTGGCAATGAAACATGTCTTACGAAAATCATCAGGCGTTAACGGGTTTAACGCTGGGCAAAACAACCGATTACCGCGACACCTACGACGCTAGCCTGCTGCAAGGCGTTCCGCGCAGTCTTAATCGCGATCCGCTCGGGCTGCGCGCCGACGCGCTACCTTTTGTCGGCGGCGATATCTGGACGCTCTATGAACTCTCCTGGCTGAATGCGCGCGGCTTGCCACAGGTGGCCGTAGGTCACGTTGAGCTGGATTACGCCAGCATGAATCTGGTGGAATCCAAAAGCTTCAAGCTTTACCTGAACAGCTTTAATCAGACACGATTTGATTCCTGGGATGACGTGCAACGTACGCTTGAGCGCGATCTCAGCGCCTGTGCGCAGGGCAACGTGACGGTGGCGTTGTATCGTCTGCACGAACTGGAAGGACAGCCCATTGCCCACTTCCATGGTGCCTGCATTGACGATCAGGATATTGAAATCGACAACTACGAATTCAGCACTGACTATCTCGAAAACGCCACCGACAGCAAAGTGGTGGAAGAGACGCTGGTTAGCCATTTACTGAAATCGAACTGTCTGATCACCCATCAGCCAGACTGGGGCTCGGTGCAAATTCAGTATCGTGGCCCGAAAATTGACCGGGAAAAACTGCTCCGCTATCTGGTGTCGTTCCGCCATCACAACGAATTCCACGAGCAGTGCGTGGAGCGTATCTTTAATGATATTCAGCGCTTCTGCCAGCCGGAGAAACTGAGCGTCTACGCGCGTTACACCCGTCGCGGCGGCCTGGATATTAACCCGTGGCGCACCAATACCGAATTTGCTCCCGCGATTGGACGTCTGGTCCGTCAGTAATTTTTTTCTCGATTTGCGCGGTTCATTCCGCGCTTGAGGTTGTGAAACGTCATAAGCCAGGGCTATTGTAATCAACAGGGAAAGAAGATCTTCGTCCCATAAGGAGCTCACTTGATTACACATATTAGCCCGCTTGGCTCAATGGATATGTTGTCGCAGCTGGAAGTGGACATGCTTAAACGCACGGCCAGCAGTGACCTGTATCAACTGTTTCGCAACTGTTCACTTGCCGTTCTGAACTCCGGAAGTCTGACAGATAACAGCAAGGAGCTGCTGTCTCGTTTTGAAAGCTTTGATATCAACGTGTTGCGCCGCGAACGTGGCGTGAAGCTCGAAGTGATTAACCCGCCGGAAGATGCCTTTGTCGACGGGCGAATTATTCGCTCATTGCAGGCCAACCTGTTCGCCGTCCTGCGCGATATCCTGTTTGTTAACGGACAAATTCACAACGCCGGTCGCTTCCAGCATCTAAATCTGGAAAGCTCGGTCCACATGACTAACCTGGTGTTCTCTATTCTACGTAACGCCCGTGCTCTGCACGTGGGCGAAGCGCCGAACATGGTCGTCTGCTGGGGCGGCCACTCCATCAATGAAACTGAATATTTGTACGCCCGCCGGGTTGGCACACAGCTGGGACTGCGCGAACTGAATATTTGTACCGGCTGCGGTCCAGGCGCGATGGAAGCCCCCATGAAAGGCGCGGCGGTTGGCCACGCGCAGCAGCGTTATAAAGAAGGCCGATTTATTGGTATGACCGAGCCGTCTATTATTGCCGCTGAACCGCCGAATCCGCTGGTTAATGAACTGATTATCATGCCGGATATTGAAAAACGTCTTGAGGCGTTCGTCCGCATCGCGCACGGGATAATCATCTTCCCGGGTGGTGTGGGTACCGCTGAAGAACTGCTTTACCTGTTGGGTATCCTGATGAATCCGGCCAACAAAAACCAGGTTCTTCCGCTGATCCTGACCGGTCCTAAAGAGAGCGCGGACTATTTCCGCGTTCTGGATGAATTTATTGTCCATACGCTCGGCGAAGCGGCACGAAGCCATTACCGCATTATTGTTGACGATGCGGCAGAAGTGGCGCGTCAGATGAAAAAAGCGATGCCGCTGGTGAAAGAAAACCGCCGCGACACGGGCGATGCCTACAGCTTTAACTGGTCAATTCGTATTCCACCGGATCTGCAAATGCCGTTTGAGCCATCCCATGAAAACATGGCCAATCTTAAACTGTATCCGGATCAGCCAGTTGAAGTACTGGCGGCAGACCTGCGTCGTGCGTTCTCCGGTATCGTGGCGGGTAATGTCAAAGAGGTGGGCATTCGTGCCATTGAAGAGTTTGGTCCGTACAAAATCCACGGCGATAGCGAGATGATGCGTCGCATGGACGACCTGCTACAGGGCTTTGTCGCACAGCATCGAATGAAGCTGCCCGGCTCTGCCTATATCCCTTGCTACGAAATTTGCGCGTAGCCGCATAATCTACTGCACTATTCCAAGCCGGGTTTTCACCCGGCTTTTTAATTTCATCTGATTAATCATAGGTATTACTTATCTGATTTACATTTTCGCCCCGCACGCAAACGATTACCTATATTTTTAAACCGTCAATTATCAGCCTTAATCTAAATTACCCACCAGATAAAACTAAAAAAGCCAATGTTTACAGCCAATCTCGCGTATATGTAGCACTAAGCTATCCTGCCATATGTCGTTAATGGTAGCCTTCGCGCCCGTAAATCCGCTTTGACGTTTTAATTACAGTTTTTTGGTCTAATAATGCCCACATCATAAGTGGATTATTGCATTTGGGATCAGGATCACTGATACATTCATTACTTAAATGTATCTTTCCGCCCGCAAATAGTTACGGGGAAAAATTATAAAAAAACCGTCACTAAACGAATTTCATATTACCGTCAGGCGTTTTTTTAATGGATTTGACCAGAAACCTGACAAATTGCTTCCTCCAGGAGAAATAGATGGAAACCACTCAAACCAGCACCATTGCTTCAACAGAATCCAGAAGTGGATGGCGCAAAACGGACACCATGTGGATGCTGGGCCTGTACGGTACAGCAATCGGTGCTGGCGTTCTTTTCCTGCCAATTAACGCAGGCGTTGGCGGTCTGATTCCGCTGATCATTATGGCAATCATTGCCTTCCCGATGACTTACTTTGCACACCGCGGCCTGACCCGTTTTGTTCTTTCCGGCAAAAACCCAGGCGAAGACATCACTGAAGTTGTTGAAGAACACTTTGGTATTGGTGCTGGTAAACTGATTACCCTGCTTTACTTCTTCGCTATCTACCCGATTCTGCTGGTTTACAGCGTGGCGATCACCAACACCGTGGAAAGCTTCATGACGCACCAGCTGCACATGACGCCACCACCGCGTGCGATTCTGTCTCTGATTCTGATTCTGGGCATGATGACTATCGTTCGTTTTGGCGAGCAGATGATCGTGAAAGCGATGAGCGTTCTGGTATTCCCGTTCGTGGTTGCCCTGATGGTGCTGGCGTGCTACCTGATCCCACAGTGGAACAGCGCAGCACTGGAAACCCTCTCCTTCAGCACTGCATCTGCCACCGGTAACGGTTTGTGGATGACCCTGTGGCTGGCTATCCCGGTCATGGTCTTCTCCTTCAACCACTCCCCGATCATCTCTTCTTTCGCTGTTGCAAAACGTGAAGAGTACGGTCAGGGCGCAGAGAAGAAATGTTCCAGCATCCTGGCACGCGCTCACGTCATGATGGTGATTACCGTTATGTTCTTCGTCTTCAGCTGTGTATTGAGCCTGTCCCCAGCGGATCTGGCAGCAGCAAAAGCACAGAACATTTCAATTCTGTCTTACCTGGCTAACCACTTTAACGCACCGTTGATTGCCTGGATGGCGCCAATCATCGCGATTATCGCTATTACCAAATCCTTCCTGGGCCACTACCTCGGCGCACGCGAAGGCTTCAACGGTATGGTGATTAAATCTCTGCGTGGTAAAGGCAAAAGCATTGAAATCAACAAACTGAACAAAATCACTGCATTGTTCATGCTGTTGACCACCTGGGCGGTAGCGACCATGAACCCGAGCATTCTCGGCATGATCGAAACCCTGGGCGGCCCAATCATTGCGATGATTCTGTTCCTGATGCCGATGTATGCGATTCAGAAAGTTCCGGCGATGCGTAAGTACAGCGGCCACGTCAGCAACGTATTCGTTGTGATTATGGGTCTGATTGCTATCTCCGCTATCTTCTTCTCGCTGTTCAGCTAATACCTCCCGCGCCGTCTGTGGACGGCGCACTCTTCCTCTGACTGAAAGCAATGGACGCATCATGATTAGCGTATTCGATATCTTTAAAATCGGTATTGGTCCTTCCAGCTCTCACACTGTCGGGCCGATGAAAGCCGGTAAACAATTCACGGATGACTTGATTGCACGCGGCATTCTGCACGACGTCACGCGCGTGGTTGTTGATGTATACGGTTCCCTTTCCCTGACGGGTAAAGGCCACCACACCGATATCGCCATCATTATGGGCCTGGCGGGTAACCTGCCGGACAGTGTCGACATCGATGCCATCCCTGGTTTTATCCAGGACGTTAACACTCATGGCCGCCTGCTTCTGGCAAACGGCGAGCATGAAGTGGAATTCCCGGTTGATAAGTGCATGAATTTTCATGCCGACAACCTCTCCCTGCACGAGAACGGTATGCGTATTACCGCGCTGGCAGGCGAAAAGGCTATTCACAGCCAGACTTACTATTCCATCGGCGGCGGTTTTATCGTCGACGAAGAGCACTTTGGTCAGTCGAGTGATTCATCCGTTGCCGTGCCTTATCCGTACAAAAACGCGGCGGATTTACAGCGTCACTGCCAGGAAACGGGCCTGTCGCTCTCCGGCCTGATGATGAAAAACGAACTGGCGCTACACAGCAAAGAAGATCTCGAGCAGCACTTCAAGAACGTCTGGGATGTAATGCGTGGCGGTATCGAGCGCGGCATCACCACCGAAGGCGTTTTGCCGGGCAAACTGCGCGTTCCGCGTCGTGCCGCTGCGCTGCGCCGTATGCTGGTCAGCACCGACAAAACCACGACCGACCCGATGGCCGTTGTTGACTGGATCAACATGTTCGCGCTGGCGGTAAATGAAGAAAACGCCGCGGGTGGCCGCGTGGTAACTGCTCCGACGAATGGTGCGTGCGGTATCGTTCCGGCGGTTCTGGCTTATTACGATAAGTTTATCCGTGAAGTTAACGCCAACTCACTGGCGCGCTATCTGCTGGTGACCAGCGCGATTGGCTCACTTTACAAGATGAACGCGTCCATTTCTGGCGCTGAAGTTGGCTGTCAGGGCGAAGTCGGCGTTGCCTGCTCAATGGCAGCAGCAGGCCTTACTGAGCTGTTGGGCGGTAGCCCGACGCAGGTTTGCATCGCAGCAGAAATCGGTATGGAGCACAACCTGGGGCTGACCTGCGATCCCGTCGCCGGACAGGTTCAGGTGCCTTGCATTGAGCGTAATGCGATTGCCTCCGTTAAAGCGGTCAACGCTTCGCGTATGGCGCTACGCCGCACCAGCGAGCCCCGCGTCTGTCTCGATAAAGTTATCGAAACGATGTATGAAACGGGCAAAGACATGAATGCCAAATACCGCGAAACCTCTCGTGGCGGTTTGGCGATGAAAATCGTGACCTGCGATTAAGTCAAAAGGTGCCTCTTTCTGCGAGGCACCTTCCCGTTATCTCCGCCTTTCATAGTTTCCTTCTCTTCGCAGTGTTACCCTTAATCGACTGGATAAAAGGGAGAATGTCTGTGGCCGTTCATTTGCTGATTGTTGATGCGTTAAATCTTATCCGCCGCATTCATGCGGTACAAGGCACGCCCTGCAAGGACACTTGCCTGAACGCGCTGGAGCAGCTTATTCGCCACAGTCAGCCGACACATGTGGTTGCCGTCTTCGATGACGAAGCCCGTAACACTGGCTGGCGTCATCAGCTTTTACCGGACTATAAAGCCGGACGTGCGCCCATGCCCGATGACCTGCATGCCGAGATGCCTACTATCCGCGCAGCGTTCGAACACCGCGGCGTTCCCTGCTGGGGCGCACAAGGAAATGAAGCTGACGATCTGGCAGCTACGCTGGCGATAAAAGTGGCGGGTGCTGGCCATCAGGCGACGATTGTTTCGACCGACAAAGGCTATTGCCAGCTTCTTTCCCCCACCATCCGCATTCGTGATTATTTCCAGAAACGCTGGCTCGATGCGCCCTTTATCGCCAGCGAATTTGGCGTGTCGCCTCAGCAACTCCCTGACTACTGGGGACTTGCCGGGATCAGCAGTTCAAGAGTCCCGGGCGTCGCGGGTATTGGTCCCAAAAGTGCCGCACAGCTGCTGACCGATTTTCAGGATCTCGAAGGGATTTACGCGCATCTTGATGACGTACCCGAAAAGTGGCGCAAGAAGCTGGAGGCGTATAAAGAAATGGCGTTTATTTGCCGGGATGTGGCGAGATTACAGATTGATTTACAGCTAGACGGAAACTTGCAGCAGCTCAGGTTAGTAAAATAATTGCCCTTCATCCCTGAAGAATGAAGGGCACAGGTATTATCGTTCGTCGCGACGCCCACCCACAGCCGCCCACCAGCGACGGACATGCACCGTCACTTCTTCGCGGTCATGATAGAGTTGGCGCGCCTGAATCTCAGCGTTAATCCCCTGGGCATTCAGCTGTTCCTGAATGTACGCCAGGTTTTGAGACACCTCTTCGTAGCGTTTTTTCATTGGCAACTTGAGGTTAAAAATCGTCTCACGGCACCAGCCGTTCACCAGCCAGGTCGCCATCAATGCAGCCACTTTTGCCGGCTTTTCAACCATATCGCACACCATCCAGGTGATGTTGTTGCGGGTCGGACGATAGCGGAAGCCGTCTTCACGCAGCCAGGTGACCTGCCCGGTATCCATCAGGCTTTGCGCCATCGGACCGTTATCTACCGAAGCCACCCACATGTTGCGTTTCACCAGCTGATAGGTCCAGCCGCCAGGGCAAGCACCCAGATCGACCGCGTGCATCCCGTTAGCCAGGCGTTCATCCCACTCGTCGGCAGGAATGAAGACGTGGAACGCCTCTTCCAGTTTCAACGTGGAACGACTCGGCGCATCTGAAGGGAATCTCAGACGCGGGATACCCATATAAAACGGTGAATTGTTTGTCGTGTAGGAATAGCCCGTATAACAACAGCCTGGCGCAATAAAGAACACATGAACGACAGGGCGCTTAGGCGTCTCATAGTTAGTGAGCACGCCCACTTCGCGCAATGCCGCGCGTAGCGGAACGGTCAATTTGCGGCAGAACTTCATCAGCTCTTTGCTTTCGTTGGTATCAGCCACTTCAACGCGCAGATCGCCGCCTTTTTCCACAACGCCTTGCAGCATTCCGGAGATAGGCGAAATACGATCTTCTGGTGGCAGATCGCGCAACAGTTCACCCGCAACAAACATCTGACGGGCAAAAATTAATGAGCTAAACGGTAACTCTCGTACCAGCTTGTCGGCGTCATCCGGCTGATAGCACTCGAAGACCACATAGCCCGCGTTCTCTTTCACGCGTGCAAAGCCGAACACCTCACGGCGCGCCGCTTTATCAGTGATTTCCGCGGCGCACTCTTTCTCAAACCCCGGGCGACAATATAAAACAACCTTATTCATGAACAACGCCCTTGCGTTTCAGACGGATAGCTCCGATAAACATTAATACCCAACCCGCCAGGAAGCTAAAGCCTCCGACCGGTGTAACAAACGCCCACAGGCGTAAATGCGAAAGCGCAAGGCAGTACAAACTGCCACTAAACAGCACGGTTCCGAGCGCCATAAAGACACTGCTCCAGTAAAACCAAATGCTGATGCGGCGCTGCATCGCCACAGCAAGCCCAAAGATGGCCAGCGTGTGAAACGCTTGATATTCAAGGCCGGTATGAATCCAGCCCATCTCCACAACCCCTAAAGATTTGCTTAATACATGCGCGCCAAAAGCGCCCAATGCGACAAAAATAAAGCCACTGACTGCGGCAAAAATCAGCATGAAACGGCTGGTCATGTCTCTGTCCTAAAGTTATGCGTGCCTGGCACACAAAAGAAGTGATTACTCATACCGAAAGCGGAATTTTTCTTGTTCGTGTGCCGCCTTCAACAGTATCCACTGCCGGAAGGCGGCTATTTTACCCAGTTCTGCCTGACTGTCATGACAAACCAGATAAAAAGCATTCTTGCTGACCAGAACATCATTAAACGGGCAGACCAGGCGGCCTGCCTCAATTTCGGACTGAGCCATCACGTTGTTCGCTAACGCAACGCCTTGTCCGTGTATGGCAGCCTGTAACACCATCGCGCTGTGACTAAAGATGGGGCCATGCTGCACATTTATATGGTTTAGACCCAACTGGCGGGTATAAGTTTGCCAGTCGCGGCGAGAAGCATCATGCAAAAGCGTATGTTGCGCTAAATCAGCAGGTGTTTTCAACGCTTTGTCGCCTGTGAGCAGCAAAGGTGAACAGACCGGCAGCAGATATTCTGCGTATAATTTTTCGACACGCAGACCCGGCCAATTGCCGCGACCGTAAAAGATCGCCACATCAACGTCGTCCGCGAGTTTATCTTCCTGACGGTCTACTGCCTGGATTCTGACATCAATTTCCGGATAAGCTGAGTTAAAGCTTGAGAGTCTTGGCACCAGCCAATGAATAGCAAAACTGGGCAATAAACTGACCGTCAGCGCACCTTTGGCACTACGCGCCTGAAGTTTACGTGTGGCTTCCGTTAGCTGGGAAAAAATATCTTTAATATCCTGAAAATAGCTCTGGCCTTCTTCCGTCAGAAGCAATGAACGATTGCGACGACGAAACAGCTTAAGCCCCAAAAAGTCCTCAAGTGACTTGATTTGGTGACTTACTGCGGCCTGTGTCACAAAAAGCTCATCGGCCGCACGCGTGAAGCTAAGATGGCGCGCTGCGGCATCAAAAACACGTAATGCATTTAAGGGTGGTAATCGCTTCGACATGGTTATCAGGCTTAGATGTTAAAGGCATTTAACAGATAGGAAACAACGTTTAACCTATTAGTTTTTTTTATCTGAGCCATTATAATTTGTCCGTTGAGGAACTACCAGCAAATACCTATAGTGGCGGCACTTCCTGAGCCGGAACGAAAAGCTTTTTTTGGAATGCGTGTTCTGAAGGGCTTTTGGCTTGCGGTTGTGATGTTGTGTTGTTGTGTTTGCAATTGGTCTGCTATTCAGATCATGGTAGCGAAGCTACCCTTTTTTCACTTCCTGTACATTTACCCTGTCTGTCCATAGTGATTAATGTAGCACCGCCTATTTGCGGTGCTTTTTTTTGGCTAAAATTCAGCGCCTTACTTATCCAGCTCTACCATCTCTTTCACATCAGAGCGGTTGATCTGCTGCTTGTTACCGTTCGCATCTTTGTACGAGATCATTCCGGTTTCGTTATCGGTTTTAGGTTTGCCATCTGACACGATGGTGCGGCCATCATTGGTGTGCATAACGTAGTTATTACCGGAACATGCGCTCAGCGCAAAGGTCATCACACAGGCAGAAATGATTGCGGCAGTCTTATTCATGATTTATCTCCTTTAGCAATTCATGCTATTAAAATCTTAAAGAGTAACAGGCTTATGCTTTCGCCTAACACTATTTAGCATAACCTGCTTCTGTGAGAGTGCCAGGATAAGCAGACAATTCCGATACAGATCAACTGCCTTGCCCTCTTGCGAAATTTGCGCGACGATCCCGTGATTGAAATGAGGAATTCTATGAACGCTTTCAGCCCTGCGCACTTTCGCGCGCAGTTTCCCGCGCTGGCCGATGCCGGTGTTTATCTTGATAGTGCCGCCACGGCGTTAAAGCCACTGGCCGTGATCGAGGCAACACAGGATTTTTATCGTCTGAGCGCCGGAAACGTCCATCGCAGCCAGTTTGCTGAAGCTCAGCGATTGACCGCACGTTACGAAGCCGCGCGCGATCAGGTGGCTAATTTGTTAAACGCCGAAAGCGGTAAAAATATCGTCTGGACGCGCGGCACCACTGAAGCCATCAATATGGTCGCGCAATGCTACGCCCGCCCGCGTCTGCAGCCTGGCGATGAAATTATTGTCAGCGAAGCAGAACATCACGCTAACCTGGTGCCGTGGCTCATGGTGGCAGAACAAACCGGCGCACGTGTAGTTAAGCTCCCGCTGGGAGCCGATTTATTGCCAGATGTCGCCTGCTTACCTGATCTCATCACCCCGCGCAGTCGGATTCTGGCGCTGGGGCAGATGTCTAACGTTACGGGTGGCTGCCCGGATCTCGCCCGTGCCATTGAGATTGCCCATGCGAACAAGGTTGTCGTGATGGTCGACGGCGCGCAGGGCGTGGTGCATTTTCCGGCTGACGTGCAAAAACTGGATATCGATTTCTACGCCTTCTCCGCTCATAAACTCTATGGCCCAACGGGCATCGGCGCGTTGTATGGCAAACCGGAACTGTTGGCGCAAATGACCCCATGGTTGGGCGGTGGCAAGATGATCACGGAGGTGACGTTCGACGGGTTTATAACGCAAGAAATACCCTATCGTCTGGAAGCCGGGACGCCAAACGTGGCGGGCGTGATTGGCTTGAGCGCTGCACTGGAATGGCTGTCGCAAACCGACATCGCGCAGGCAGAAAACTGGAGTCGCGGGCTGGCAACGCTCGCAGAGGAAGAGCTGAAAAAACGTCCCGGTTTTCGCTCTTACCGCGTACAGGATTCCAGCCTGCTGGCGTTTGATTTTGCCGGAGTACATCACAGCGACATGGTAACGCTGCTCGCGGGATACGGCATCGCTTTACGCGCCGGACAGCACTGCGCCCAGCCGCTTCTCGCTGCGCTCGGTGTAACCGGAACGCTCCGCGCCTCTTTTGCTCCTTATAATACGCAAAATGACGTCGAAGCCCTCGTTGCCGCCGTTGATCGCGCCCTTCAACTTCTGGTGGATTAATGACACGTTCAGCTTTATCCGGACACCCTTTCGGCAGCGTGATTACAGAAGAGACGCTGCGGCAAACGTTCGTTCCGCTCACGCAGTGGGAAGATAAATACCGCCAGCTTATTATGCTGGGCAAGCAGCTTCCGCCGCTTTCCGACGCGCTAAAAGCGCAGGCCAAAGAAATTGCAGGCTGCGAAAACCGCGTCTGGCTGGGTGCGGCAGCATCAGGGAATGAACTGCATTTTTTTGGCGATAGCGAAGGACGCATCGTGCGGGGTCTGTTGGCCGTGCTGTTAACGGCGGTGGAAGGCAAAAGTGCGGATCATCTGCTTAAGAACGATCCGCTGGCGCTTTTTGATGAGCTGGGGCTGCGTAGTCAGCTGAGCGCCTCACGCAGTCAGGGACTTGCCGCGCTGAGTGAAGCCGTGCAAAACGCGGCGCGTGAGGCTCAGGCCTGACGATTTGCTTTCGCGATCATTTTCTTCAGCGCATGCGATACCGCCACAAAGCCAAAGGTCGCAGTCACCATCGTGGCTGCGCCAAATCCTGAGGCACAGTCCATTCGTTTTGGCCCTTCCGCGGTGCTTTTCATCGCACAAACGGAGCCATCTGCCTGCGGATAAACTAGCGCTTCCGTCGAGAATACGCAGTCAACGCCCAGTTTTCCTTTACTGTTTTTCACCACGTTGAAATCGCTCTTCAGCCTCTCACGCAGTTTGGCGGCTAGAGGATCCTGAATGGTTTTCGCCAGATCGGTGACCTGGATCTGCGTAGGATCAATCTGTCCACCCGCGCCTCCGGTTGTCACCAGAGGAATCTTATAGCGGCGGCAATAGGCAATCAGGGCCGCTTTGGGACGGACACTGTCAATCGCATCAATCACATAGCTAAAACCTGCGCTCATATATTCCGCGACATTCTCTGCCGTCACGAAATCATCAATGACCGTCACACGGCACTCGGGGTTAATCAGTCGAATGCGATCGGCCATGACTTCTGATTTCGCCAGACCGACGTTATCGCGCAGCGCATGGATCTGACGATTGGTATTGGTGACGCAGACATCATCCATATCAATCAATGTGATGGCACCAATACCTGTGCGCGCCAGTGCTTCGGCCGCCCATGACCCTACCCCGCCAATGCCCACGACGCAGACGTGCGACTCCGCAAACAGTTGCAGGGCTTTTTCACCGTATAAACGTGCCGTACCGCCAAAGCGTTGACGCCAGGCATCACTGATTACCACAGACATATGACCTCAGATGTAAAAAGGGTGAGGAATTACCCTCACCCCGCCCTTCTCCCATAAGGGGAAGGAGGAAAACTATGTGCTCGATATTACCACAATCAGCCGCTGAAAACGCTGCCTGCGCCAGGAGCTGGCTTCAACACCCACACGCGACCATAGTGGTTATACCAACCCGCGCGATGGCCCGCATCAGGACCCACGCCTTGATAAATATCGAAGTGCTGGCCTTTAATTGCGCCGCCTACGTCCAGCGCCACCATCAGGCGTAATTCATACTGACCACTGAACTTACCGTTATTGTCCAGCTGTGGGACTTCGGCCAACAGCGTGGTTCCTGCCGGAATAATTGATCGATCTGATGCCACCGACGCGCGGCCAATTAACGGTACGGCGCTTGCGCCTTTCACAGGGGCATAGTTTTGCGGCTTAAAGAATACGAAGGACGGATTCTGCTCCAGCAGTTCACGCACTTCGGCTTCGCTGTGTTTTTCGCCCCACTCGCGGATCGCCTGCATCGACATATCTTCTTTCTTTACTTCGCCCCGGTCGATCAGCACTTTGCCAATGCTGCGATACGCGTGACCATTTTTACCGGAGTAGCTGAAGAAGTTAAGCGGCGAACCATCACCAAAATCAATATATCCGCTGCCCTGAACATCCATAATGAAGTTGTCCATCAGGGAGTTGCTGTAGGCCAGTACATAGGTCTCGTTCAGCGCACCCGAATAGATTTCGGCGCGGGATGGCAGACGCCCACGTTTTGGCGGCATGCGATAAAGAGGATACTGGAATTCGCCCTGGCGGGTGTGTCGCGCCTGGATGACCGGCGTGTAATAACCAGTAAACTGAACGTTGCCATAGTTATCGGCACCTTCCATCTGCCAGGCATCAATTCCGTACTGACGCATGGTGCGCGTATCGCCCCCGGCACGTAACCAGTCCTGAACAGCGTTATAGACGCTATTCTGCGAACCATATAAACGTGGCGATGCGCTGCGGATCTGGTTTACCTGCTCCGCAAAGTCACCGGCATTGATCGGTGCGCCGACGGCATCTGGCTGGTTTACTAAAGAGAAAGGCTGAGAGAATTTCCCATCTTTATATTGCTGACCGCGATCGGTCGGTTTGGAAGAGCAAGCCGCAAGAATCGCTACCATTGCGCCCGTCATCAGATACTTCGCCCAACGTCCTTTCATTATATCTCGTCTTAAAGTTGCCCTATGTCTTCTTAATGAAGATAACAAACCGCCAGAGCGAAGGAAATGTGATACCGCACCCTAAGGCAGATTTTGCGCACTAAATAACCCGAACGCCCGATGTCGTTCAAATTACATACTAATTTAACTTTTTCTTTGAAAAAGGGTTGCATCAAAAAGTCATCCGAGTATAGTGCGCATCCACGGACGCGGGGTGGAGCAGCCTGGTAGCTCGTCGGGCTCATAACCCGAAGGTCGTCAGTTCAAATCTGGCCCCCGCAACCAATTCTTCTAAACAATTGACACCCTTCTGGGTGTTTTTTTGTATCTGCCGTTTGTGATTTGCTGATTCGCCGGGCGTGAACCCGGCTTTAGAATCTACCCTCTTCTGGCCAACGTTGCGCCATCTGAGAAATACGCCTTTATCCCTGCCAGAATCGACTCAGCCACTTCCTGCTGGAATTTCGCCGTCTTGAGCTTTCGCTCCTCTTCTACGTTGCTGATAAACGCCGTTTCGACGAGGATCGAGGGGATATCCGGGGCTTTCAATACCGCAAACCCTGCCTGTTCCACGCTGTTCTTGTGCAGCTTGTTCACATTCCCAAGTTTACCCAACACCGCTTTACCAAATTTCAGGCTGTCGGTAATGGTGAGCGATTGCACCATATCGAACAGAGTATGATCGACATAACGGTCACCGCTTTTACTCACCCCACCGATAAGGTCAGAGGCATTCTGGGAATCCGCCAATAATCTCGCCGCCGTACTGGTTGCCCCTTTGGTTGAGAGAGCAAACACGGACGAACCGCTGGGCTGTCGGCTGGTAAAGGCATCAGCGTGAATGGAGACAAACAGGTCAGCACGTTGCTTCTGCGCTTTGGCCACCCGCACTTTCAGCGGAATGAAGACATCTTCATTTCGCGTCATATACGCGCGCATATTGCCTTCTTTATCAATAAGCGCTTTCAGACGCCGGCCAATTTGTAGCACCACATCTTTTTCGCGCGTGCGATATTTGCCCACCGCGCCGGAATCTTCTCCGCCATGTCCAGGATCGAGCATGATCACGATCGGACGATCGCGCCCTGCTTTACCCGGCTGAGGGCCACTTTGCGCAGGCGGAACATGTCGGTCGAGATCGCCTTTGTTGTAATCTTCGAGCAGAGCCAGCAGCGGATCCTGAATATCTGTCGCATTTGCCGGATAGAGATCCATCACCAGACGCTCTTTAAAACCGGCAACCGGTGCCAGCGCAAACAGTTGCGGCTTCACGTTCTGTTTCAGCTCAAATACCATTCGCACGGTTTGCGGATCAAACTGACCAACGCGGGCGGATTTAATATAAGGATCGTCACCGCGGATCTGCGCGCTCATGCCTTTCAGCACAGAGTTCAGATTCACCCCTTCGATATCCACCACGACGCGTTCCGGGTTGCTGAGAGCAAATTGCTTATATTTCAGCACCTGATTGGACTCTACCGTCACGCGGGTATACGTCGAAGACGGCCAGACGCGCACCGCCACAACATGGCTTGCGGCGGCGAGTGCAACCTGACTGACGCTTAGCAACCACATCGCCCCGGCCCCTTGTAACAAACGGCGGCGGCTTATTGCTGTTTTGGATCCCGACATGCCTCTCCCGAGCAATACATCAAATTAATAAGTAAAACGTCCAAATTGACCGAAAACTTTAACGAATGACGCATAACCTGTCATCAATAAAAGGGTAAACAATCATACGTTAACGCACGTATCACTCAATAAATTCTCTGGTTCACTAAGAATTTAGGCTTGCACACGCGGCGATAATCGAATAAAAATACACAAAATACGAATAAACATTCATTGAGGGTTGTGCCGTGGTAAAGGAACGTAGAACCGAGTTGGTCCAGGGATTTCGCCATTCCGTTCCCTACATCAATACCCACCGGGGAAAAACGTTTGTCATCATGTTGGGTGGCGAAGCCATTGAACATGAGAACTTTTCCAGTATCGTCAATGATATCGGCCTGTTGCACAGTTTGGGCATTCGTCTGGTCGTCGTCTACGGCGCTCGTCCACAGATCGACGCCAACCTGGCGGCTCATCATCACGAACCGATTTACCATAAACATACACGGGTGACGGACGCCAAAACGCTGGAACTGGTGAAACAAGCTGCCGGCCTTTTGCAGCTCGATATTACCGCACGCCTGTCGATGAGCCTCAACAATACACCGTTGCAGGGCGCCCATATTAACGTGGTCAGCGGCAATTTCATCATCTCCCAGCCGCTGGGCGTAGATGACGGTGTGGATTACTGTCACAGCGGGCGTATTCGTCGTATTGATGAAGAAGCGATTCATCGTCAACTGGACAGTGGCGCGATTGTCTTGATGGGGCCAGTGGCCGTTTCCGTGACGGGCGAGAGCTTCAACCTCACCTCTGAAGAGGTCGCCACACAGCTGGCGATTAAACTCAAAGCAGAAAAGATGATTGGATTCTGCTCATCGCAGGGCGTATTTGATGAACAAGGAAACATCGTTTCTGAACTCTTCCCTAACGAAGCTCAGGCGCGCGTTGAAACGCTCGAAGCCGAAGGCGATTATCACTCCGGGACGGTGCGTTTCCTGCGCGGTGCGGTCAAAGCCTGTCGCAGCGGCGTGCGTCGCAGCCATCTCATCAGCTATCAGGAAGACGGTGCATTGTTGCAGGAGTTGTTCTCACGCGACGGTATCGGCACGCAGATCGTGATGGAGAGTGCGGAGCAAATTCGCCGCGCCACCATCAACGATATTGGCGGCATTCTGGAGCTGATTCGCCCGCTGGAACAACAGGGAATTTTGGTGCGCCGCTCCCGTGAACAACTGGAGATGGAAATCGACAAGTTCACCATCATCCAGCGCGATAATCTGACCATTGCCTGTGCGGCGCTTTATCCTTTCCCGGAAGAAAAAATCGGTGAGATGGCCTGCGTGGCTGTGCATCCCGACTACCGCAGCTCATCGCGAGGCGAAGTTCTGCTCGAACGTGTTGCAGCGCAGGCGCGGCAAATTGGGTTGAGTAAGCTGTTTGTACTCACGACACGCAGCATTCACTGGTTCCAGGAACGCGGCTTTACACCGGTGGATATTGATTCACTGCCGGAGAGTAAAAAAGAGATGTACAACTATCAGCGGCGTTCAAAAGTACTGATGGCAGACCTGGGGTGAACCTGTGAACTAAACGCCCTTTCCCATTGGGAGAGGGCGAGTTTCAGACTGACTCAAAAATGGCACTTAACCCACTGCGACGCTCAATACGCGTCGTGACCGCCTGCGCCAGCACACGTTCATCGGCGTAGAGCGACAAGCGCTTACGGGCGCGGGTGATAGCGGTGTAAACCAGTTCACGCGTAATGACTGGCGACATCTGCACTGGCAGAATCAACACCGCGTGATCAAATTCAGAGCCTTGCGATTTATGCACCGTCATCGCCCATGCCGTTTCGTGTTCCGGCAAACGGCTTGGCTGGACCGATTTCACGCTGCCATCCGGCATCTGGAACCACACGCGAAGCCCCTGCCCGCGATCGAGGGCAATACCAATATCACCGTTGAACAGGCCGAGAGCGCTGTCGTTGCGTGAAATCATCACAGGCCGCCCTTCATACCAGCGCGAATGCGGCTGGCGGATGATTTTACGTTTCTGAGAAAGCGTCTGCTCCAGCCGTTCGTTAAGTCCCGTCACGCCGAACGCCCCCTCACGAAGCGCGCACAGGAGTTGATATTCGCCAAAAGCAGCGATAACCGCTTCCGGCGAATCCTGCTGGTGAATGCAGTGCAGAAAACGCTGATAACCCAGCACCGCATCTTCAAGCATCGCCAGATACTCTTCGCCCGTTTGCAGCGGCTTTTTTTCTATGTCTTGAAAATCACCGTTAAACACCGCGCGGATGGCATTTCGGTCGCCGCGATTCACCGCCGCGGCAAGCTGCCCGATACCGGAATCACTGCCGAATCGATAGCTTTTTTGCAGTAAACAGAGACTGTCGCGTAACGCGCCCGCTACCGGATCGGACGTGCCTTCAATCGAACACCCGGTGAGATCCGACAACTCCTGCGCACGCGGTAACGTATAGCCCGCACTGGCGTAATGACAGATATCACCCAGCACCGCGCCCGCTTCAACCGAGGCGAGCTGATCGCGATCGCCGAGGAAAATCACTCTGGCATGGGGCGGCAAGGCATCAATCAGACGCGACATCATCGTCAGATCGATCATTGAGGCTTCATCCACCACCAGCACATCCAGATGCAGCGGGTTGCCCGCGTGATAACGCAGACGCTGACTGCCCGGCTGAGCACCCAGTAAACGGTGCAACGTGCTGGCTTCATTCGGGAACAAGGTGCGTTGCGCATCATTGAGCGGGAGTTTTTGCAACGCCCCGCCCAGCGATTCGGTCAGTCGCGCAGCGGCTTTTCCTGTCGGCGCAGCCAGACGAATCCGGCATTTTTGTTCACCCGCCATTTGAATCAAAGCGGCCAACAATTTTGCCACCGTGGTGGTTTTACCCGTTCCTGGCCCGCCCGAAATCACGGAAATACGGCGCGTGAGCGCAACCGCCGCTGCCACTTTTTGCCAGTTCACCGACCCACTGTCATCAAATAAAGCGTTCAGCGTTTGATGTAGCTGGGCAGGATCATAAGGCAGCGGTTGATTTGACTCATTGAAGAAGCGGGCAATCGCCAGCTCATTTCGCCACATGCGATTGAGATAGAGCCGTTCAGCGCACAGGATGAGTGGCGTCGGCAGATCGCCGGTACTGACGCCATGGGATTGCAACAGGACGTCCTGCCAGTTAACCGCTTCGCCCACTAGCGCAAAACACGCTTGTAAGGGGGCCGGGGTTTTATCGTCGACCACCAGACGTGAGAGCGGTAAACAAACATGCCCTTCACCCGCATCCCTACTGAGGATTGCGGCGGCCAGCATGACGGCTGGCTGGTCGTTGCCCGCCACCATCATGGCAAACTGTGCATCGAGTCGGCGCAGAACACGTTGTTCTACCGCCTCGAGCAGTAAGGCTTGCATCGTCATTCAGCCACCTCTTCCGTGCTTGCCGCGAACAGCATGTCCATTTTATCCACCAGCGCAACGTCAGGGCGCGTTGTAAAAATTCCAGAGTGCGGATCGTTCGCGTCAACACCCCGTAAAAACAGATAAATCACGCCACCAAAATGCTGCTCATAGGCGTAATCCGCGATGCGATGACGCAGATATCGATGGAGCGCTAACGTATAAAGCTGATACTGCAAGTCATAGCGGTGCGACTGCATCGCCGCGGCCATCGCCTCTTGGGTATACGCCTCGCTGTTATCACCCAGCCAGTTGGATTTGTAATCCAACAGGTAATAGCGCCCGTCATGGCGGAAAACAAGATCGATAAAGCCCTTTAGCATGCCGCTTACCTGGCGGAAATTCAGCGCCGGACATGCTTTCGACAGCGGATCATATTCGCGGATTAGCCCATCCAGCGCACTGGCCGTCAACGGGCCGGCGATAGGAATATAAAATTCCATCTCAACCTGTTTTTCTTTGGCGGTGAGGTGGCTCAAAGATAAACCCGATTCCGTGAGCGGCGCCTGCAAAATCGAGGTGACCCAATCCGTCAGAACTGGCTGCCAGTGCGCATCGTAGCCGCCTTTTTGCAGCATCTCAGACACCCATTCCGGCGAAACAGGCTGTGTAAAATCCAGCGCTTCAAACAGGCTGTGCAGGAATGTTCCCGGCGATGCGCCACGCGGGAATTGATGCGGCGTAAGCTTAGGTTGCTCAATCACCTCGCCGACTCCCGACGCATCCACGTCAAGTTTAGGCATTAATTCTTGCGCAAAATTCTGTCCATGTTGCTGCAACCCGGAATAACTCGTCACGCGCCAGTCATCCACCAGCCCACGCGTAATTTGCCGTGCGCTTAAATCAGGCGCGGAGATCTCCGGCATCTTCCAGCGTGTCGAATCAATCGGCCCCGTGATTTGAAGCGCGATATTCTCATCGCACAGCGCCTCAAGGCACTGCTTCAGCCCTGCGGCATCTTTTGGCTCACCTTGCTGTATCAGACGTCCAAGTGCGCTTTGATGAAAATCGCTTTCACCTATTTTCTCACCACGACGGCGGAAAAGCGGCGCAACGCCAAGGCTGCAATGCCATACAGAACGCGTTAACGCCACGTAGAGCAGGCGCAAATCTTCTGCCAGACGTTCAGCCTCCGCAAGTTCAATACTTGCGTCCGCTCGGCTGAGATCAAGAATCGCTTCAAACGAGTCACGATCGTGATAAAACGCCTGATCCTGTACGCGATAATTCGCGATAAACGGCAGGCAAACCAGCGGATATTCCAGCCCTTTCGACTTGTGAATAGTGACGATTTTCACCAGATGTTTATCGCTTTCGAGTCGCATCTGTTGGCTTGCTGCATTACTGTTTGGATCGGCAATATGTTGCGATAACCAGCGCACCAGCGCGTGTTCACTTTCCAGTTGCGATCCGGCCTCCTGCAACAGTTCGCTGATGTGCAAAATGTCAGTGAGACGCCGCTCACCACCGGATGTCGCCAGCATATTTTCTGCGACGTGGCGCTGAGACATCAGTTCACGCAGCATGGCCATCACGCCGCGCTTTAACCAGCGCTCGCGGTAATGGACAAATTCTTCAACAACCGCATCCCATTTCGCTTCATCATTATTCAGCGCATCAATGTCCCGCGCGTTGAGTCCTAACATGGAGCTGGCCAGCGCACTACGCAGCGTACTCTCGCGCTCAGGCGTTAACACAGCCTGCAGTAGCCACAGCATCTCCTGCGCTTCAAGGGTTTCAAAAACGCTGTCGCGATTGGATAAATACACCGAGGGAATATCAAGCGAAGTGAGCGCGTCACGAATCAGCGACGCCTCCTGCCGACTGCGAACCAGCACGGTAATGTCTGATGCGCTGACCGATGTTGCCTTTTCGCCTTTCCGCAGTAACGCCTCGCCGCGCACACCTGCGCTTAGCCAATCGCGAATCTGCGCCGCGCAATGCTGAGCCATCGCGTTCTGGTAGTCGCTGACGCCACAGCCTTCGCCATTCATCAGCCAGTAATTCATGGCCGGTTGAGTTTTTCCCTGATATTCAAAGCGAAGGTCGTGATTTTGCGGTGCGGACTTAACGGGAGAAAACGGTATTTCCTTGAACATAAAGGCCGCGTCCATACGCTCAAAAAGCGTATTTACGCTGGCGACCATACCGGGCGCTGAACGCCAGTTGGTGTCGAGGGTGTAGTGCGCTTCGACCTCGCTACGCGCCTTCATGTAGGTGAAAATATCCGCGCCGCGAAACGCATAAATCGCCTGTTTGGGATCGCCAATCAGGAGCAGCGCGGTATCCGGCTGCTTACGCCAGATACGCCGGAAAATACGATATTGCTGTGGGTCGGTATCCTGGAATTCATCAATCATCGCCACCGGGAATCGGGTGCGAATCGCAGCAGCCAGCGCCTCACCGTTTTCGCTGCTCAATGCTGCATCCAGTCGGCTCAGCATATCGTCGAAACCGAGTTCTCCCCGACGATTTTTCTCACGTGCGACCGCTTCACGGATCTCTGCCATGGCGCGCGTGATCATCAGATCATTCAGGGTGAGCGGCTGTGATAACAGGGTTTCGATAGCAACAAACAGGGGGTGTTCCGGCACAATGCCGTCGGCTTTGGTTCGCTCCGTCAGAAAATTCTGTGCAAATTTTTCAAGCGCATCGGGTAACTGGTAGCCGCGCGTTTCTTCCTGCGCCCAAGCGCTGATTTTTTCGATCCATTTCGCCTGATTGCCACGGTTAAACTTACGTCGATCGATGCCCGAGTTTTCAATAATGCTGTCGATTTCCCCCACCGAATCGCACCATTTTTGCTTCAGGGTGGCAATCAACGACACTATAGCCTCATGCCGCTCAGCAAGCGTTTCATCTGCCCGAGGCGGGGATTTAATGACGGGCGCTTCACCTTGAAGATAGCGATCGATAGCGCGCAGAAGATCCTCTGGCCCTTTCCATAACGCATGCACCGCTTCGGCAATATCGCGCGGCAACGGATAGCAGTGACGCCGCCAGTAATCAGCGCAGGCCTGGTAACGAAGTTCCGATTCATCTTCGATGAGCTGTTGCTCAAAGAGCATGCCGGATTCAAACGCATTCAAACTCAGCATGCGCTGACAAAAACCGTGAATGGTAAAGACGGCAGCTTCATCCATTTGCCGCTCGGCCAGCAACAGCCACTGTGCCGCTTGCTGCTTGTCGACGATCTCTTCAAGCAAGCGAAGATACAGAGGGTTGTCAGTAGTCTGGCGCAGACAGGCGATACGCAGTTCATGAATATTTGAACGTATCCGCCCGCGCAACTCGGCAGTCGCGGCCTCGGTAAACGTCACGACCAGCAGATCTTCCACACCGAGGGGGCGTGAAAAAGCCGCATTGCCACCCAAACCTAAAAGCAAACGCAGATAGAGAGCGGCAATGGTGTACGTTTTTCCCGTTCCCGCTGAGGCTTCAATCAATCGTTCACCTTGTAGCGGTAAACGTAAGGGATCAAGGGACTCAGCGGTATCGGTCATTCTTTTTTGCTCCAGGGCATAGATTTCTGTAATGCGCTGACGCTTTCCCAAACTTTCCAGCCCTGCGGATTAACATAGTCCGCCTTTCCATTCTGGCTGCCTGAAACCTGGGATAAGCATGCCATACCTTGCGGCTTCACCACCGCCTGGTGGAAGAAATCAGCCACCTTTTCAGGCGTCAGCAATTTTATCTCGGCCACTATTTTATCACGCGAATCAAACGTCAGATTGCCCCTGTCAAAATCTTTGCTCAGCTGTGAGGCTTCTTCGCCTAACGTTTGCGGGGCTTGCTGCATCTGGGCGATAACCGCCTGCTGGATTTGAGCGAACTCTTCTGGCTTCATCTTGCGCAGTTTCTCTTCCGCCTGCGGGAAGAAAGCCTGGTAACGCTGCCAAAGATACGCGGGCTGTTTATCGTTGCTTTGCAGCAAGAAGCCCAGGCCCCACTGACGGCCCACGCTCATGGAGAAAGCAAATACCGCATAGCCAAGCTGCTCTTCGGTACGCAACTGACTGTAGAACCACGGCTGAATAATTTGCTCCAGCACCGCGCTGTACGCAGAACCGGCAAACTCATCGTAACCCGTTGGGACAAAGACAGCGGCCAGCGCTGAGTCCGTGCTGCTGCCTGCTTTTTCAAAGATCACATGTTGCTGTTTCTCAACCAGCACATCCTGATTACGGCACCACTCGTTACCGTTAGCACCCAATTGTTTGCGAACATTTTGCGCGAGCGTTTTCGATTGTTCTTCGCTCATGTTCCCGACAATTAGAAACTCTGGGCGTGAATGGGTCTTCAACGCGGTGCGATAATCCATCACCTCTTTAAGCGTGATAGACGGCAGTAATGCCCGACGCGTTTCGCGCTGGAAATACGGGATCTGGGACAGCATCTGCACGGGCATTATTGCCTGTTCGAAGGCCTTGCCTTTCTCTGCCGAATCCATCATTTGCGCGTACCAGGATTTGGCCTGCTCCAGTTGCTCCTCAGTCGGGGTGTAGCTGAAATAACCGTCCAGCAGCGCCTGGAAAAGCTGTGGCAGACGCTGAGTGTAGCCGTTGGCGTTCACCATCAAACCATTGTTAGCATTCGTCGAGAAACTGATGCCCCCTACTGCGGCCTGATTACTGAGCTGATCCAGCGCAATTCCCGCGAGATAGTCATTCAGGGCGAACATCACCTGATTTTTCGCGCTATCCATGGCCTGCGGATTGCGCAGGATGACGCTCACGTCTGCTTTGGGCTCGCTGGCAAAATAACGGCTTGGGGTGTACACCACGCGCAGCGCCGGCTCGTCAACAATCAGCTCCGGGTGCGGGTATTTTTTCGAAGGCTTAATCAGCGTGAAATCATCCGGAATATACGGATTCAGTTCAGGCAGTTTGAGGTCTATGTCATTCGATTTTTTCTTCCAGTCAGCGAATGTTTGCTCGCTGATTTTGTTGACCTGATAAGGTGCATCAACAAAATACGCCATTTTGTTATGGGGTTCATTCGGGCTGATATACCAGATACGGGCGTTTTGCGGGGTCATCATCGCCAGACGCGCTTTTATGGCTTCAGCATCATAGCGATCGGCAATATTCACGGCATCCAGAGTATGCTCTACCGGAACACGGAGCATGGTATCTGCCAGCCATTCAACGTAGTCCATGTCACGTGTGATGGAGGGATAACGGAAGTCGAGATCCAGCACGTGCGCCAGTTCGTCAAAGTAGCGTTTATCCACGCCCTTTTCGCGCAGCAGCGACAGATAGCTAAAAATGGCGGCAACGACTTCGTCGCGGTGTGCGAGACCTTTATCGGTTAATGTCGCCGAAATGGCGAGAACACCGCTGTTACCGTTCACAACCGGGTCGGAGTCGGCGCGAATACCCTCTACCAGGCCTTGGTTTTGCAACCAGTCAGAGAGCGTACCCGGACTCCGGTTCCCGATAAGATAGGTGACCAGTTCATCCGTTTTACTGCGAAATTGCGCGGTATTGTTATCAATACGGAATTCAACACGCAGCACCTTACGCGGCAGCGCAGGGACGTAGTGGATAACGATCCCTTTTTGTTCATCGGTAACAACGGGAACCGTGATTTCAGGACGTTCGATATTTTTGTTCGGAACTCGACCATAGGTTTGCGCAGCGATACGTGCCAGTTCAGGCAGTGGTTTGTTGCTGTACACTACGGCTTTCATCAGGTTAGCGGAATAATACGTATCGCGGAACGCGTGCAGTGCATCCAGCACCGGACTCCCCGCTTTATCGCTCAGCGTATCGAGATTGCCGCCGGAAAAACGCGAACCAGGGTGCGCAGGGTTGATGGTTTCTGCGCTGACTTGCGCCATTCGCATACCGTCTCGCGTGCGCGCCATCGTCAGTTCAGCGTTGACGGCATTACGCTCACGCTCTGCGTATTTTTTATCCAGCAAAGGTGATGCGATGGCATCCGCAAGACGGTCTACCGCAGGCTCCAGTGCATCATTTTCGACTTCAAGATAATAGGCGGTACGGTACGGCGCGGTGCTGGCATTGTGGCTACCACCGTGCATTTTGAGAAATTCAGAAAGGCTGTCTGCCTGCGGGTATTTTTTAGAACCCATCAGCGTCATATGTTCAAGATAGTGCGCAAGGCCCGGATGAGAGTCCGGATCTTCAAGCGATCCCACCGGCACTACCAGGGCTGAAAGTGACTTCACCGCCTGCGGGTCAGATACCAGCAGCACAGTCATCCCGTTATCAAGCGTTATCGCCTGATACTGTCGGGCGTCTTTATCGCTTTTACGGATTGTTTCCTTTACGGGTTGCCAACCGGAGTCTGCCTGAGTGACGGGTGCCCAAAGGGCGACAAACAATACAAACGCTTTAAATAAGGTGCTGCCTGGCATTCACTACCTCTTCATCACGGCTACTTCATTAATCAACTGCGTGCTGGACACGCCAGCATCTCTTTCTGTTTACATCAGTCCGTGACAACTCGGGCATGATAATTGAACGCCCTATCCTGTGCAATTTTTATACAGCCGTCAGGACTGATTAAATCTAAACATCGGTAGCAGATAGCGTTGAGCTTCAACCGTAATCGCATCGAAGTACTCTGGTTCCAGCGTTCGCCATAACCGCTGATACCAAACATCATCCCCTTCGCCCCGAACCATCATGTTTCCTTCGTACGCCTGCATAAATTTGCTGCGTGCTTTTTGCAAAGTCGCCTCATCCATTAACATGGCATCATTCTGCGCGTCGTAACAGGTTTTTATCCATGCGCCCCCACTTTCTGGGAGCAGCAGCAAAGGTTTGTTCATGCCCTGTCGATAACCCTCAACAAACAGCGTCAGATACGCTAACGCCTGTTCTGAGGACATTGGCGGGAAACGCCATTCGCCATCTTTACGCACAAACAACCGGCTTTCGCCGTCATTCCCGCCCGCACTGTAGACAAGATGTTCGAGCCAGAGTTGCAAGCCCTGCGAAACACTGAGCATCGCGGGACGCCAGCGTAGCAGTCCATCAGGCTGCACATGCTGAAGCCACCCTGTCAGTTGGATACCATTACAGTTCAGGTCAATTTCAAGGCTTTTTCCCGGCTGGCGGTTCTCAATAACGCGATCGGCCAAGGCCTGCATTTCCTGACACTGTGCGTCCCAGACAATTTCGCCAAATGCGCCAAAAGGAAGCAGCCCCGCAGCGCGATAACGCCTGAAGAGCATTTGTGCATTTTCTTGTTCGACCAGAGCATTGAGTAATTGCTGGTTCAGTTGATAGCGGCTTAATCCGTCGAGCGTAAAGGGTTCTGAATCAGGGATTTCGCTGTCTTCAGAGCGGAAGTTCACCTGCAAACGCTGCTGGAAAAAGGCACGTACCGGGTGTGCCCAAAAGCGCTGCAATTGCTCAAAGGTCAGCGTTTCAATGGGTCGCGGTTCAAGTTCCTGAATAAAATCAGAATGCGCTATGCCTGAATTCTTCGCGGCGGGAAGCCATTCGCGCGCATAGCTTTGCTGCTCGTTTTCCACGTAATTTGTCGGATCAAACGGCATGCGGCTGTGACAATGTGTGATGTGCGCTTTTACCTTCTGCTCACTCTTGTCGCAATTCAGTGTTTCATCGCCAGGTAAATAGTGGCTCTGACCGATGTAATCAACGAGTTCCTGCACCAAAACCGACGGGAAACGTTCGCTGTTATCCTGAATAGAATGCCCGATGTAGCTGATATAGAGCATTTGCTGGGCAGAGATTAACGCCTCGAGGAAGAGATATCGGTCATCATCGCGTCGGCTGCGATCTCCACGCTGCGGCTGCTGGCTCATCAGATCAAAGCCCAACGGGGCGAGCGCACGTGGATAAACGCCGTCATTCATCCCCAGCAAGCAGACAACTTTAAACGGAATCGAACGCATAGGCATCAAGGTACAAATATTGACAGGCCCGGCGAGAAAACGCTGGCTAATACGTTCCTGATCGAGGCGTTGAGTGAGCTCATCTCGCAGGAGCGACAGCGGGATAGGCTGATCGTAATGCGATGAAATTCCTTCATCTATTATCGCCTGCCACTGCTTCTCGATCAGCGCCATTGCCGCTTCGGTGTCGCTGTCCGGCAGGAAGAAATCTGTCAACATTTCACGACATATTGGCAGCCACGCGTCTAGCGGACGGGGCTGCATCAACTCACGCTTCCAGCGATTGAGCTGCATCAGAAGTGAAGCCAGGTGCCCAACCAGTTCCGCAATCAGTCCTGTCGACTCGTCATAGGGTAAGACGTCATTCCACTCCCCCTGACTGCTTTCCATGGCATAGCCCAGTAGCATACGTGTCAGGCCAAACGCCCATGTGTGTTGACCTGTCGGCGGAAGGGAAAACTCCTGGACGTTGTCATCGTCAATCCCCCAACGAACGCCCGACTCGTTAACCCATTGGCGCAAATAGCGCAGCCCTTCTTCATCAATATCAAAACGGGTGGCAAGAACGGGAACGTCCAACAACGCCAGCACATCTTCAGAAATAAAGCGGCTATCCGGTAAAGAGAGCAAGCTAATAAAAGCCTGCAAAGCAGGATGAGACTGGCGTGCCCGTCGGTCAGAAACAGCATAGGGGAGATAACGCTCGCCTGTTGCGCTGCCAAATACCGCCTGGATAAAGGGGCTGTAGCTGTCTATATCCGCGACCATCACAACGATGTCGCGCGGAGTGAGTTCAGGATCGTCCTGCAGCAGCGCCAGGAGTTTATCGTGAAGTACTTCCACTTCGCGTTGCGGGCTATGACACATGTGAATGGTCAGACTGCGATCGTCAGGATCCAGTTTGCGTTTCTTGTCGCTGCTGGCAAATTCTTCAGCCGTGATTCCCGCTATTGCGCGATTTTCCAGATCAAGAATATCCGACTGGACATTGTGTAAGAGGCTATCTTGGCTGATGTCCGCAAACGCGTCGACGTCACCTTCGCCCGAAGAGGTGATGTCGGAAAGCATATGCACATAATCTCGCCCCAGTTTCCCCCACGATGCGAGCAGCGGATTCGGCAAATCCTGAACGCCTTCTTCATTGAAACGTTGAGCGGCACCAGCACTGTCTTTAAAAAGCGGGATTGAACGGTCTTCGAATAGCCGACGCCTTTGCCTGGTAACAAAGCGAGCGATCGTTCGTGGATCCTGGATATCACCCCAATATTCTCGACAAGGGTTAGTGAACAAAATGTGGATATCGACATGCTTGCCCAACGCTTTAAGTGCATTGAGATATACGGGCGGCAACGCTGAGATTCCGCAGATAAACACGCGCGAGGGTAACCCCTCTGGTGGCTTTGAAGCCGCCTCAAGCGTTGCAATAAAACGATCGTAGAGATTGGCACGATGCCACTGCGGTTGCCCTAACTTTTCAGTATGTTCTACCAGCGCTTTCCAGAGTGGAGCCTGCCAGACTTGAGCATCGGGTAAACCGTCAACAAGCTCACCAGACTCCCAACGGTTCAACCATTGCGAACGATAGACCAGATATTGGTCATACAGATCAGCTGTGCGCGAGGCGAGCTGGAACAACTTACGTTTATCGGTATCGTCGCTGAGATAGTGCCGAAGCATGACGAATTCATCGCGTGGAAGCATTTCCGGCAGAATCGACATCAACTTCCAGCTCATGCTTTGTTTACTGAATGCGCTTTGTTTAGGGATGTCAGGCAGGACACGGACAAACATGTCCCAGATAAAACTCGCGGGAAGCGGGAATTCGATATTTGCCGCAATACCGAATTTTTGCGCAAAGGACATTTGTAACCATTGAGCCATGCCCGTGCTTTGTACCAGCACCATTTCAGGCTCGAAAGGATCGAGAGGATGCTCGCGCTCGACGATAAACTCCATCAACGCTTCCAGCACATCCAGACGATTTGAATGGTAGACCCTTAACATACGCGCTCCCGACTACTTGCTAACCGGGCAGTGCAGGCGTGTCATTTGACCCTGCCGCCCCAGAGGAGAAAAAATAGTGACCGTGATGCTGACACATCCGGCCTGTGTTGTCTGCACCCGGCTCGTACGCCAACCATCCGGCAAGGTATCTGAGTATAATTGCGCCTGATTCCAGGCATAATGCCAGAGCTGACGATATTGATTGAACATCGTAAAACGACTCGCCAATGCGCGATGATAGCCAGACAGCGCAGTGACAATTATCACCAGTAACATCATTGCCAATAAGACTTCCACCATGCTAAATCCTTTTTGTCTGTTTAGGGTAGCCGACATAGCGCGACCTCCTTGAGTGGACAAAAATCACTCCAGCCATGGGGAGAAAAGACAATTCGCCCATTCTGTATTTCCCCACCACGCCATAACATGACGTCACCACTGCCAGCGATCAGTAAAACACGTTCATTTGCCAGCAAACGCACGCAAGCTCGCCCTTCCGGGGTATTTCTGCACTGGATATTTGGACTTACCGGCCATAGCTGGCTCTTTCCCCACTCCAGCGCTGACTGTGCGTTAACCTGTTGCTGCATCAATTGGCGCTCACTGCTGACAATACGCGTAAAAGCGTCAAGCTGTTGGTTGAGCCCCGTGAGAATTAAGCTTCCAATAATGAGGAGAAGCAGGACAAGGGCAAGCGATGACATTCCACGCTGGCGGTTCACAGATTGAATCCGGTTACGCGATAAGTTGCCTGATAAGGTTCGGTTTGCAGGCCGACGCGAGAAGCCGCAAGCTCAATCGTTAATTCAGGTGAAAATCCAGATGTCTGCGTTTTACTCACTGAGAATCGTTTGATCAGAATACTGGCAGGATCGGTCAGTTTGTCCCACCCTTTTCCGTCGCAGGCAGTGGCTCCGCGCTGTATTTCAAGCGATCCCCCTTCGAGACGAAAGCCCGTTTGCTCAGTTTCTGATTGTGGTGCGTTTTCCCAACGTCCATTGCTGTTAGCATCCCACTGAACAATAACGCAGCTTCCTGCCCTGCCTATTGACAGCGCTTGCCCCTGACAAAGGCCCGCACAATATCCGGCCCTCTGCAGCTGCTTGCCAATTGCAGAGATTCTTAACCATACCTCTTCTTCCAGTTCCTGCTGCCTTTCTTGCATCAGGCTGGCGCGCTGTAAACCCGGCAGAAAACGCGCAGTGCTCAGTAATAAAATACTGCCAATCGCCATGGCTAACAGCACTTCCGTTAACGAGAAACCTCGCTGATTTATTGACATATTCCCTTGCCCGTACTGTTGCACATTCTGATACGCCCCCCGTTTGAGACGATGAGTAACCACTCGCCCACATCGCTTCTGACGCGAATATGCCCCGGCCAGGCGGTATCCCTTAACCCATAAAATGCCAGGGAGGGTGTCACCTCAGCGATTGTGACTTCAGGCCATAGCGGCTTTAGAACAAAAACGCTAAGCGTATCGCAATCCGTTATTTTCGTTGTTAAAAGACACTCACTTTGACCGTCTTTTTTGAGCAAAATGGTGTGGTCACGGTTGTGCCCGTTTGCGTCATCGCGTAATTGCACCAGAAAGTCCCGCACCTGATGTGCGGTTTGCCACAGGCGCTGCTGTTGCTGCCAGCTTTGCCAGCCAAATAATCCCGTCGCGCTAAGAATGACCATAATAGAGACAGCCACCATCGTCTCGATGAGCGTAAATCCACGTTCTGTTTTCATGGCGGCAGTTTGATGAGAACGACAAGAAAAAACGAGGAGGGAAATTGAAAGTTACGAGGCGTTTTCCACGCTGTTTTGTGTGTTGCATGACATTGCAAAAAGGATTGAAAGCAGCTCGTAAGACCAAAAATCAGGCAAAAAAAACCGGCACTGATTAGCGCCGGTTGTGTAAGGATGTCGCTTGTTAGATAGCCACGGGCGCTTTAATGCCAGGGTGCGGATCGTAGCCTTCAATTTCAAAATCTTCGAAGCGATAGTCGAAGATAGACTCCGGCTTACGCTTGATGACCAGCTTCGGCAAAGCCCGCGGTTCACGAGTCAACTGAAGGTGCGTCTGTTCCATGTGATTGCTGTAGAGATGGGTATCGCCACCTGTCCAGACAAAATCACCCACTTCCAGGTCGCATTGCTGCGCCATCATATGCACCAGCAACGCGTAGCTGGCAATGTTGAATGGCAAACCAAGGAAGACATCGCAAGAGCGTTGGTAAAGCTGACAAGAGAGCTTGCCATCGGCAACGTAGAACTGGAAGAAAGCATGACAAGGCGCTAGCGCCATTTTGTCCAGCTCACCGACGTTCCAGGCGGACACAATAATGCGTCGCGAGTCTGGATCGTTTTTTAGCTGATTGAGCACGGTGGTGATCTGATCAATATGACGGCCATCGGGCGTAGGCCATGCACGCCACTGGTGGCCATAAACCGGCCCCAGGTTGCCGTTATCATCCGCCCATTCGTCCCAGATAGACACGTTGTTTTCACGCAGATAAGCAACGTTAGTATCGCCTTGCAGGAACCAGAGCAGCTCATGAATGATCGAGCGCAAATGACAGCGCTTCGTTGTCACCAGTGGGAAGCCTTCTTGCAGATTGAAACGCATCTGGTGGCCAAAAATAGAGAGCGTACCCGTTCCGGTGCGGTCGTTTTTCGGCGTGCCCTCATCGAGCACTTTTTTCATCAATTCAAGATACTGTTTCATGGTTCCTCAGGAGAGCTGTTGCTGTGGACGACGGTACGCCCAAATCATCATGATGATACCCGCGACAATCATCGGGATGGAGAGAATCTGCCCCATGCTGATGTACTGAACCCACTCGCCGGTGAATTGAGCATCTGGCTGGCGGAAGAATTCCACAATAATACGGAACGCGCCATAACCAATCAGGAACAGGCCGGAGACAGACCCCATCGGGCGCGGCTTGCGGATAAAGAGATTCAGAATGATAAACAGCACGACGCCCTCAAGCGCCAGCTCATAGAGCTGAGACATGTGACGCGGCAGCACGCCGTAGGTATCGAAAATGGATTGCCATTCCGGGTGCGAAGGTAAGAGCGCGATGTCTTCAGCACGAGAGGCCGGGAAGAGCATGGTATACGGCACACTCGGATCGACGCGGCCCCACAGCTCGCCATTGATAAAGTTACCCAAACGACCCGCCCCCAAACCAAATGGAATGAGCGGCGCCATGAAATCCGCGACCTGGAAGAAGTTGCGCTTGGTCCGTTTGGCAAAAATCACCATCACCAGGATCACACCAATCAGGCCACCGTGGAAGGACATGCCACCATCCCAGACGCGGAACAGGTACAGAGGATCACTCAGGAATGTCGGGAAGTTGTAGAACAGCACGTAGCCGATACGGCCGCCCAGGAACACACCCAGAAATCCAGCATACAGCAGATTTTCAACTTCATTTTTCGTCCATCCACTGCCAGGGCGACCGGCACGACGCCCGGCAAGCCACATGGCAAAGATGAAACCAACCAGATACATCAGACCATACCAGTGCAGCGCAACGGGCCCGATAGAGAATATGACCGGATCAAATTCCGGAAAATGCAGATAACCACTGTTCATCTGTCACCACAAGTTCTTGTTATTCCGCTGAAAATTGACAGCGGCAGAGAATCGCGCACGGCGTTAACCGACGCTCCAAAGTGGCGAATCATAGCATAACGCTGGCAGGGAGGATGCGATTGAGATGTAAAAGATGTGTATAGAGTATGGTGAGTATTTATTTGTTTACCCCGAAGCGATCGCCGAACGGGGTAACGAAGAAAGTCGTTACCGACCGCCGCGGATCAAGCCACCCATGCCACGACGCTCCATAAAAGCAGCGACCTGGTGACGAACTTCTATAGCGAGCTGCGCCTCAAGGCTTCGCCTGGCAAGCTCCTGCGCCTCGTCAAAATCGATATGACGTAACAGGTATTTAACGCGAGCCACCGAGCGGCCGTTCATGGATAAATGACGGAAGCCAAGACCAATCAGAATGGCGACACACATTGAATCACCTGCCATTTCTCCACATAACCGCAGATCGATATCGTACTGTTCGGCTTCTCGCGCGATCATCGCCAGCGCACGGAGCATAGCCGGATGGAGGCTATCGTAAATGCTCGCAACGCGCGTATTGTTACGATCCACCGCGAGCATGTACTGGGTGAGATCGTTGGTACCCACAGAGATAAAATCGACGCGGTTTGCCAGCTGCGGCATCATAAAGACCATTGAAGGAACTTCGATCATCACCCCGATACGTGGTTTCGGGATCGCATATCCGATCATCTCCTCCACTTCGCGGCCTGCACGTTCGATTAAACGACGCGCTTCGTCAATCTCATCCAGGCTGGTGACCATCGGCAACAGAATACTGAGATTGCCCGTGGCCGCATTCGCACGCAGCATGGCGCGAACCTGAACCAGGAAGATTTCGGGCTGATCGAGCGTAATACGAATCCCGCGCCACCCGAGGCAAGGATTTTCTTCGCTGATGGGCATATACGGCAGCTGTTTATCGGCGCCAACATCCAGCGTTCGCAGCGTCACCGGCTTGTCGTTAAACATCTGCAACATGCCCTGATACTGCGCCACCTGCTCTTCTTCGGACGGAAATCCGCTTTGCAACATGAAGGGAATTTCTGTGCGGTACAGACCAATACCGTCGATGCGACTCCCGAGCTTTTCTTCATGCGCGGGACTCAGGCCTGCATTGAGCATCACTTTGACCCGCTCGCCGCTTTTCAGTTGCGCAGGCAGGTTGACGTCATCTTCCGCAAGTTTACTTAACTCGTTCTCTTCGCTGATCAGCCGCTGGTATTCCTGCAGTAAAACAGGCTCAGGATCGACCAGTAATTCACCGCGATAACCATCAACGACAAGTGTGCGTCTTTGCAGTACGGCAGGCTGAATATCCGCGCCCATGACCGTAGGGATCCCCAGCGCCCGCACCATAATGGCCGCATGGGAGTTAGCAGCACCATCGCGAACAACGATGCCCGCCAGTCTGTCCTGCGGTAATTCGGCAAGCGTCGTCGCGGAAAGCTCATCCGCCACCAGCACAAAGCGTTTCGGCCAGGTGTTTTCCCCCTGATTGGAGTCATCGAGATGGAATAACAGACGCTGCCCGAGACTGCGGAGATCGCCAGCGCGCTCTTTAAGATAGCCATCAGTCAATGCTGCAAACTGTTCGGCAAATTTTTCGATAACCTTCTTCACTGCCCATTCGGCCACAGAGCCTTTATCGACTTCGGCAAAGAGTTCACGTCGCAAACGCGCATCGGAAAGCAGGTGAGAATAGAGGTCAAAAATGGCCGCCGTTTCTTTTTGCGCACCTGCCGCAAAACGTTTGCTGTAACGTCGGAATTCGTTTGAAGCCTCTTCCAGTGCCCCCGTCAGACGCTCTCGCTCAAGGACAGCATCAAGCGTTGAGGCCTCATACACCTGTTCCATCAGCGGCAGGGTGGCATCCATCCAGCCTTCGGCAATGGCAACACCAGGGGATGCAGGCAGCGCACGAATTCGTGTCTGGCGATATTGACCAAACAATGCTGCCAATTGTGACTGGGAAAGGATCGCCGCCATTTGGGTGGCTAACGTGACAAGAAATGACTCTTCGCTTTCATCGAACTGACGCAACTCGCGCTGCTGGACAACCAAAATGCCAAGCAGTTGGCGGCGCTGAATAATCGGCACCCCAAGAAAGGCACGAAATCGCTCTTCTTTAACGGAAGGGATATATTTGAAGCTGGGGTGTTTTTGCGCATCCGCCAGGTTGATAGGTTCCGCCAGCCGACCTACGAGGCCGACGATACCTTCATCAAACGCAAGAGCAACGGTGCGACCGCGCGGTTTTTTAAGGCCGCGGGTTGCCATCAGGTAGTAACAACGTCGATCATGGTCGGCCAGATACACCGAACAAACTTCGGTTTCCATCGCAAGACAGATGTCAGTCACCAGGATGTCCAGCGCCTCATTGAGACGCGGTGCACTGGCAACCTTTTCGACTATTTCTCGCAAGCGGGTGAGCATGATATGCGTTGCTTAACCTCTTTTACGTCGCCAGGCAGGTGCGCTTTGTGGTTTAGGAGGAGCCTCCTGAAACGCTATCACAACACTTGCGAACTCTTTCATTACCCTACGGTAAACATCGCGCTTAAACGAGACGACCTGACGAACAGGATACCAGTAGCTTACCCAGCGCCAGCCATCAAATTCTGGCGTACTGCTGGTTTGCATATTGATTTCAGAGTCGTTGCTTACCAATTGCAGGAGAAACCATTTCTGTTTCTGGCCGATACAAACCGGCTTTGTGTCCCAACGCACCAAACGTTTCGGTAACTTGTAACGCAACCAGTTGCGGGTCGAAGCCAGGATGCGAACATCTTTTCGGCTTAAGCCGACTTCTTCGAACAGCTCCCGATACATCGCTTGTTCTGGGGACTCTCCAGGATTTATCCCGCCTTGCGGGAATTGCCAGGAGTGCTGACCATATCGCCTTGCCCACATGACCTGGCCCTGACGATTACAAATTACGATACCTACGTTCGGGCGGTAGCCATCGTCATCAATCACCGGACTACCTCAAACTAAACCTTATATATGAATGATTGTTTCATACTACTGTGAGGCGGTAAACCACTCTCTTACAGGGCTGCAACCGAATAACATTTGAATAACTCACAATTTTCACCCAAGTTATAAACAGACAGGCAGGATTGAGGACGATTTTATTCACTTTTTCTGTGGATATACTTGTGAAGAAGTATGGAATTACCGATGGACAACATTTTGTGGCGTGGAAATGCAAAACCGTCACTCACAAATAAAAATATTATTTATTAAGAAGTTAAAGACAAAAAAACGATCGTCACTTACCAAAGCGTGACCGTTATCACAGAGAGGATCGTAAGGCTGATGAAAGATCGAACAGCGTCGGTTTTATCCACAGATTGTGCCAATAAGTTAGTCACATTTTGTGTGAAAATTCGATTTTCGTCGCACGTCAAGGCTGTAAATCGAAACAGTAGTGAGGGTTATACCCAGTTATCCCACTTTTCTGTGGATAAGTGGGTGTAAGATCCTGTTCATTGTCAGTGACCAGTTTTGAACAACCCTGTTTTGGAATTTATTTTTGCTCAGATTTGAAATAAAAAAGACATAAAAATCATAACCCTGCCATATCTGTTCAGAAATCGTTAAACTCTATCCACAAGGTCTCATTTTGTCGTTCATTTTTTAACCAAAGGCTGATATTGATGCTTCCGCTCCTTCCACTCCGCTCTCCTCCTGCAACCGAAGAGCAATTATTGCACCAGGCACAGCGCGTGGCCGGTCATACCCTTGGGGAATTAGCCGCTCTGGCAGGGCTGCCAATTCCCCAGGATCTGAAACGCGATAAGGGTTGGATCGGCGTATTGCTAGAACTGTGGCTTGGCGCCAGCGCGGGCAGCAAGCCTGAACAAGATTTCGCCGCGATGGGCGTCGAGCTGAAAACTATTCCTGTCGATAGCCAGGGTAAACCGCTCGAAACGACGTTTGTTTGCGTCGCTCCCTTAACCGGAAATACTGGCGTCACCTGGGAAACAAGCCATGTCCGTCACAAACTGAAGCGGGTACTGTGGGTACCAATTGAGGGAGACAGAGCCATCCCGTTGGCTGAGCGCCGGGTTGGCGCACCGCTGCTGTGGAGCCCTGACGAAGAGGAAGATCGACAGCTTTGCCAGGATTGGGAAGAATTAATGGACATGATCGTTCTGGGGCACGTTGAGCGGATAACGGCGCGTCATGGCGAAGTTATGCAATTACGTCCGAAAGCGGCTAACAGCAAAGCGCTTACCGAAGCCATCGGTGCCCGTGGCGAACCGATACTCACGCTGCCGCGCGGCTTTTATTTAAAAAAGAATTTCACGGGCGCCCTGCTGGCTCGCCACTTCTTGTTGAAAACATAGTTTTTACGTGAAGTTTGAAGTGAATCAAAGTCAATCACCGGCTTTTTAAGATTTCACTGCTTCCCCATAGCGCATATTCAGGTTATTACTACACTATGATTTGATACGAGCCAGATGAGGATGATAACGATGAAAAAATGGGCAGTGATAATCTCGGCGGTCGGTTTAGCGTTTGCTGTTTCAGGTTGTAGCAGCGATTACGTCATGGCCACGAAAGATGGCCGAATGATACTGACAGACGGCAAACCCGAAGTCGACGACGATACCGGCCTGGTGAGTTATAACGACCAGCAGGGTAATAAAATGCAGATTAATCGCGACGATGTGTCGCAAATCATCGAGCGATAAACAGATAAAGGTCAGCCGCTTGCTGGCCTTTTTGATTTTTTTCTTCCCCTTTTGCCTCCCCTCTGCCATGTTTATATTCCTCCGTCTGGAGTCAATTCCCGATCCTGACGCAGCCTACATGTCACACTAAGGAAGCCGGCTATGCATTATCACCGTATCCCCCACAGCACTCTGGAGATCAGCCAACTGGGGTTGGGCACGATGACATTCGGTGAACAAAACAGCGAAGCCGATGCCCATGCGCAACTCGATTACGCCGTCAGCCAGGGCATTAACCTGATTGACGTTGCAGAAATGTACCCCGTGCCACCGCGCCCGGAAACTCAAGGATTAACCGAAACTTACGTTGGCAACTGGCTGGCGAAGAGCGGTAATCGCGAAAAACTGGTCATTGCGTCTAAAGTGAGTGGCCCTTCGCGCAACAACGATGCGGGTATTCGCCAGAATCAGGTTCTGGATCGCAAGAATATTCGCGCCGCGCTGGATGACAGCTTAAAGCGCCTGCAAACGGACTACCTCGATTTATATCAGGTGCACTGGCCGCAGCGTCCAACCAACTGCTTTGGTAAACTGGGTTACAGCTGGAGCGACGGCGCACCTGTCGTGACGCTGCTCGAAACGCTGGAAGCACTGACCGAATGCCAGCGCGCCGGTAAGATTCGCTACATTGGCGTCTCGAACGAAACGGCATTTGGGGTGATGCGTTATCTGCATCTGGCGGATAAACACGATCTGCCGCGTATTGTGACGATTCAGAATCCCTACAGTCTGGTAAATCGCAGCTATGAAGTCGGTCTGGCGGAAGTGACCCAGTACGAAGGCGTTGAACTGCTGGCCTATTCCTGCCTGGGCTTTGGGACGTTAACCGGTAAATATCTGAATGGTGCTAAACCGGCTGGCGCACGCAATACGTTGTTTAGCCGATTTACACGTTACAGCGGTGAGCAAACGCAGAAGGCAGTTGCGGCTTACGTCGATATCGCGAAGCGTCACGGGCTGGCTCCGGCACAAATGGCGTTAGCTTTTGTACGCCGCCAGCCGTTTGTCGCCAGCACCTTACTGGGCGCCACGACTATGGATCAGCTGAAAACTAACATTGAAAGCTTCCATCTTGAGCTGAGTGAAGACGTTTTGGCAGAGATTGAAGCCGTGCATCAGGTTTACACCTACCCTGCTCCGTAATAAAAGCAAAACGGCAACCCTGTTGCCGTTTTGAGTTTTTTCCCTCTCTGGTCACGATGAGAATATCAGGCCGCCACGCTAGCGACGACGCTGCCAGATCCACAGCCCGGTAATCGCCAGCGCAAAGAGCGCGCCAAACCCCACGCCAATGCCCACCACCGGCAACCCCGCTTTGACAGCCAGCGAGTAAAGCCCCAGCATCAGCAGCATCGCGGTGTTCTCACCCAAATTCTGCACGGCAATGGCGTTGCCCGCCCCGACGGTATGCTTGCCG
Organism: Lelliottia sp.; assembly: GCF_045627565.1. Taxonomy (NCBI): domain Bacteria; kingdom Pseudomonadati; phylum Pseudomonadota; class Gammaproteobacteria; order Enterobacterales; family Enterobacteriaceae; genus Lelliottia; species Lelliottia sp. The sequence goes on from NZ_JAZQNX010000039.1 coordinate 100,469, forward strand.
CGCTCCTGCAATAACGCATTGAGCGGCACGATAAAGAAACCGCCCAAAATACCAATCAGGATCAGCAATCCGTAAGCGGGTAAGAGCGCATGCTGCAGGGAGAAGAACAGCACGCCCACGCCAATCAAAATCCCGGCGGGCATACAGCGCCTCACCGTTTCCAGCGTCACCAGTTTCGCCGCCGCTCCCGCACCCACCACGATCCCGACAGCGACCATGGCATTCAGATACGTTGGCGTCGCGTTGTCAGTAATCCCTAACGCTGTCGGGACCCACAACACAAGCAGGAAGCGCAGCGTCACGCCAGCGCCCCAGAACATGCTGGTTCCAATCAACGAAAAACGCGTTTCGCCATCGCGCCACAGCACCCGACAGGCGTTGAAGAAACTGGACGTCATGGGGGTGAATCGCCAGGATTGCCCCGGACGCGCCACGGGGAGCGTCGGGATAAACAGGTTTGCGACTACGGCGCCTGCGTATACCACGGCGCAAATGCCCAGCGCCGCGAGAACGTGCCAGTCTGCCAGCACACCACCGGCAACAGAACCAAGCAGAATCGCGGCAATCGTCGAAGATTCCATCAGACCATTGGCTTTGACCAACTTATCGCCCGTGGTTAGCTCACCCAGAATGCCGTATTTGGCAGGCGAATAAGCCGCTGCCCCAATACCCACCAGCGTGTAGCCAATAAAAGGATTGAAGCCGAAACAGATACTTGCCGCACCCAACAACTTAAGGCTGTTGGCAAACATCATCACCCGTCCTTTCGGGAAGCTGTCCGCCACCTGCCCGACGAACGGGGCAAAAAGAATGTAAGCGCCCACAAACACCATCTGCAGAATAGGCTGACTCCAGTCAGGATAGAATTCTGCTTTCAGTAGTGCGAGGGTGGCAAAGAGCAAGGCATTATCGCCAAAGGCCGACAGGAACTGGGCGGACGTTACCGCCATCATGCCCTTCGACCAGAGCGAAGTGTTAGTGTGTGCCGACTCACGCATCGTGATGTTCTTCCTCTTCAACCATGCCTTTCAGCGCCACAAAATCGGGTTTACCGCTGCCCAAAACAGGTAGCTGCTTCAGATAACGAATGTCGCGCGGCACGGCCAGTTCTGGCACACCATGTTCACGGGCGTAATGCAGCAGTTGTTCACGCTTGAGCTCGCTATCCGTGGTGAAGAGCACCAGGGCCTCGCCTTTACTGGCGTCACTTTTAATCGCCGTTGCGTGCATCTTCTCGGGAGAAAGAGCATTGGCGAGCTGTTCCACCATTTCCAGCGACACCATTTCCCCGGCGATCTTGGCAAAGCGCTTCGCACGGCCCTGAATTTGCACAAACCCGTGCTCATCAAAACGCACGATATCGCCGGTGTCATACCAGCCGGTTTCCACTTCGCCAGCCGCATTTTCCGCCGTCGGCGCTTCAAGCACGCCCGGATTTTCAACGCGCAGATAGCCGTTCATCACGTTTGGCCCTTTGAGCTGCAGACGACCGCCCTCTTCAATACCAGGTACCGCCAGCAGGCGTGCGTCCATTCCGGGTAGGATTCGGCCCACCGTGCCCGGTCTGGCGGCCATCGGCACGTTGATCGACACGACGGGCGCGCATTCCGTTACGCCATAACCTTCGAGGATGCGCAGACCAAACTTGTCCTGCCAAATTTCGCGGGTGCTGTCCTGCAATTTTTCAGCCCCGGCTACCACGTAGCGCACGCGGAAGAAATCATAGGGATTGGCAAAGCGCGCGTAATGCCCCAGGAACGTCGATGTACCAAAAAGCACCGTACAATTGCGGTCATAAACTAGTTCCGGCACCACCCGATAATGCAACGGGCTGGGATACAGGAAGACTTCCGCACCCGTGAATAACGGCGTAAAAAGCCCGACCGTCAGACCGAACGAGTGGAAAAGCGGCAGCGCCGACATAAACCGATCTTTGGCGGTAAAGTCAGCGATCGTTTTGATCTGCTCAACGTTCGCCAGAATGCTTTTATGGCTGTGAACCACGCCCTTTGGATGACCTTCCGACCCCGAGGTAAAAAGAATCATCGCCGCGTCTTCTGGCTGCTGTTTAACCTGCGCCAGATGCGGGACCAGCAGATGGGCGAAAATCCACAGCTTATCCGCCGTTGTGACGTCGGCTTTGAGATCTTCGAGGAAGACCCAGCGCACCTGCTTGAGCTGCTCCGGCAAATGCCAGAGTTTGCCCTTATCGAGGAACTGGCGTGACGTGAAGACCGTTTTGATCTCTGCCGCCGTAATGGCGCTGGTCAACCCTTTGACTCCTGCCGTGTAGTTCATCATCGCCGGAATTCGACCGCGTGAAACGGCACCAAAAATCACCGCCGCGCTGATACCGGCATTGGGCAGCATCAGCCCGATTTTCTCGCCCTTTTGGCTGTATTTCTCAAGAATGCGTCCGACAAACAGGGCCTTGGTGAGCAGTTTGCGGTACGTGTCGGGTGTGAAATTGATATCTTCGACGCAGTTTTTTCTCGCGCCATAGCGGTCCTGAGCGGAGAGTAACGCTTCATATAACGTTTCACGCGGACGTACCGCCATGCGGGCTTCCATCATAATTTGATGAAGCATTTCCCCTGCTATTTTACGGCGGTCGCGAGCGCGTGGGGCGTCAGGCATGGGCAGCGTTGTTGGCGGCAGTATGTGGAGCGTAATTTGCGGGAACAGCCGTTGCTTCACTAGCCCTTTCAGGCGGCTGAAATAGGTCAGTTCAGCGCCTTCAATGCGCAACGGAACGACTGTCGCTTTCGACTTGGCCGCAACAAAACCGGCACCGTCGTAGATTTTCATCAGTGAACCCGTCACTGAGATACGGCCTTCCGGGAATATCACCACCGGCCGCCCCTGTTCAATCAGGCGAACCAGATGCTTAATCATCATCGGTTTAGTGGGGTCGAGCGGGACAAGGTCAACCAGCGGCGCAAGCCAGCGCATAAACCATTTCTGGCTGATAGAGCTGTACACCGCAAACACCGGACGTCCAGGCAGGAAAAGGGCCAGCAGGATCCCGTCGATAAAGGAAACATGGTTTGGGGTGATAAGGACGCGCTCGCCTTGCAGTGACTGGGTATCACCCGTCAGGCGGATGCGAAAGAGGATACGAAATAAGATACGGAAGAACCCAAATAGCATTTCAACTCCCTTTGCCTGTCAATAATTGGCGTTACGCTAAATTGTGGCAGATTACACGAGAAGTGCAGGAGGGGCGATAGCTTATTCGGGACGAAAAAAAACCTGCGCATCTGCGCAGGCTGGTGCAAGAGATGAGTACGATTCCGTACTTAGAATTCTCACCAATCAATACCTCTGGGTATCTTGATTGTGGTTGTTGGCCCCGCGCTTTGCCAGTGGGAAAACGCAAGTGAATGAGCCTAAGTGCAACCAGGTGTGAAAATTATCGATTGCTGTTACATCTTGAAGTTACAGACAAAAAAAACCTGCGTATGGACGCAGGTTGGTGCAAATCGTGTTAATCAACCGGAGCTGATTTCACCTATCAATACCTCTGGGATCTCGACTGTAGCAATACGCTGATAATGACCGCCAGCGGACAATCGCAACAGCGTGCCGCAAAGTGTAACTAAAGGTTCCGTTTAATATTATTCTGACACCTCTGGCCATGTAACGATTACACCGATTTCCCATGTTCTGCATCACGTTTGCGACGGCCTTTCACGCACAGCCCTTGAATGCACCTCGCTTTTCCGCAACACTGATGAGTGTGTAAACGCTTACCCCCAAAAGAAGGTGTTAAATGGCGACAATAAAGGATGTGGCCCGTCTGTCCGGTGTTTCCGTCGCGACTGTCTCGCGCGTCATTAACGATTCACCGAAAGCCAGCGACGCTTCCCGCCAGGCAGTGCAGAGCGCAATGGAAACGCTGAATTATCATCCCAACGCCAATGCCCGCGCGCTTGCGCAGCAATCGACTGAGACGGTTGGCCTGGTGGTGGGTGACGTATCTGACCCGTTTTTCGGCGCGATGGTCAAAGCCGTCGAGCAAGTGGCTTACCAGACGGGGAATTTTTTACTGATCGGTAATGGCTATCACAACGAAGAAAAAGAACGCAAGGCCATTGAACAGCTGATTCGCCATCGCTGTGCGGCGCTGGTAGTCCACGCCAAAGTCCTGCCCGATGCTGAACTGCTGCATCTTATGAAGCAAATCCCTGGCATGGTGCTCATCAACCGCATTATTCCTGGCTATGAGCAACGCTGCGTTGCGCTTGACGACCGTTACGGCGCCTGGCTCGCCACGCGTCATCTTATTCAGCAAGGCCATACCCGTATCGGCTATCTCTGTTCAAATCACCAGATCTCAGACGCAGAAGACCGTCTGCGCGGTTACTACGATGCGTTGCGCGAAAGCGGCCTGCCCTGTAACGATCGGCTGGTCGCCTATGGTGAACCGGATGAGAGCGGCGGCGAACATGCGATGACCGAGCTTTTAGGCCGCGGGCGCAACTTTACCGCCGTGGCCTCCTATAACGACTCGATGGCCGCGGGTGCTATGGGCGTGCTCAACGACAATGGCATTGATGTGCCAGCCGAAATTTCATTGATTGGTTTCGATGATGTGTTGGTTGCGCGCTACGTTCGTCCGCGTTTAACCACCGTGCGTTACCCTATCGTTACCATGGCAACCCAGGCGGCTGAACTGGCGCTGGCCCTCGCCGATAAACGCCCTCTGCCGGATATTACGCACTTATTCAGCCCGACACTGGTGCGCCGTCACTCCGTTGTGAGTCCTGCGGAACCCGTCAGCGAATAGCGATAGAGATGGACCGTTTTATTCGGATATTCCAGCGCATCACCGATGTCATGCCAGCCGTAACGCTCGTAAAAGTTACGGCAGGCTGACCAAAGATGCAGCTCGGAATACCCGGCGCGAGCGGCGTAAGCCATCACGTACTCCTGTAATTTCCCCGCCAGCCCTCTCCCGCGCGCCGATTCATCAACATACAGCGCAGCCAGCCACGGATAAAGATCCTGGCGCGTGATTAAATCACAGCGCCACAGCCCTACCGTGCCTAACAGCTGTTCGCCCTCAACAGCCACAAACGTAATCGGTAGTGCATCTGGTTGTTGGCTATGGGTGACGATACTGGCAAAAAATTCGCGGGGTAAACCGTCGCCAAAAGCCTGCCAGATCCAGTCGGTCACTTGCTCTGCATGATGTGCAACGGCATACAGCGGCAGAATCGTCATACCAGTTTTCCCTGGAACAGAGGGACAGATTCGAAGAGATAGCCGTCAAAATCCGGTGCGTCTTCATCAGACAGTTCAAGCAGGCTTTTTTTAACGTTTTCGAGATGCTGGAACATGGCCTGCCACGCGCCCATCACATCGCGACGACGCAGCGCCGCCAGAATGGTTTGCCTGTCACCCAGCCATTTCAGCCGATACGCGCGGCTGGCGATATGAACGTTAAACTGCTGCCACAGCGGGCTGCTGTCCATGTGATGCCAGACGCTTTCCACGGTTGCAAGCAGCATCTGGTTTTGCGTCGCACCCGCCAACACCAGGTGGAACATTTTATTGTTGTCCTGGCTGTTATCGTTGGCGGCAATCGCGCGCTGCTCTTGTTCAATAATGCGGCGCAAATTGTCGATATCCGCACGCGTCGCCATCTTCGCCGCAAAGGCGGCAATATTGCTCTCAAGCAACTGACGCGCCTGTAAAATCTCGAACGGGCCGACATCGCTACTTAAAAAGCGCTCTTCTTCGTTTTCGTGTTCTTCGGGAATACGCATCACGTAGACGCCAGAACCCTGGCGAATATCCACCGTTCCTTGTAGTTCCAGCATCAGAAGTGCTTCACGCACAATCGTGCGGCTTACGCCGTAAGTCTCGGCAATATTGCGCTCAGGTGGCAGACGCGAGCCAACAGGATAGTGCCCCTGAATGATTTGCGTGCGTAAATCTTCGCCAATTTCCTGGTACTGCTTTTTTTCCGGCGGAACAACGGCCTTCTCCACAATATCACCTGCACTTACTTAGGAATGAATACTCAGGCCGGGCATCCTTCCCCGGCCGCTTTGGACGCTATTTTACCAGAACCCTCGCCGAGAGAGCCTATTTCCATTCATCATCGACAGTAAGCGTCAGCCAGCGCTCATCGCGAAGCTGCCGGAACCACGATGCGGATTTTTTCGCCCGGCGCGCGCGATTATTTTCCAGGTCGATTTCAATCAGCCCGTAGCGATTTTTAAAGGCATTCATTGGCGAGACATTATCGGTAAAGGCCCACAGCATATAGCCGTGACAGTTTGCCCCCTCTTCCCGCGCCAACAGGGTGTAATAGAGATGTTCGCTGATAAAATCAATGCGGTAATCGTCTTCAATCACGCCGTCACGGTTGCGGAACTGCGCTTCGTTTTCCACGCCCATGCCGCTCTCCGCTACAAACCACGGAATGTTGCGATACTCGTTTTTAATGCGCATCGCCATGTCGTAAATAATGCGCGGATAAATCTCCCAGCCTCGTGATTTATTCATCCTGCGTCCCGGCAGTTCGAAGGGCTCGTAATAATATGCCGGATGGAAAGGTGTCTGAGGATGCCACGCCCGCGATGGCGCCTTTACGCGATGGGGATAATAAAGATTGATCCCCAGCTCATCGACGGTGTTTTCCGCGATGATCGCCAGCTCCTCCTCCGTGTATTCCCACTGCACCTGATGCTGCTCCAGCAACGTGAACAGCTCCTGCGGGTAGCGCCCGTGCACAAACGGATCGAGGAAAACGCGGTTGTAAAACAGATCGTAGCGTTCAGCGGCGCGCACATCATGCGCTGCCTGAGAGCGCGGATAGGTGACTTCCGGATTGAGAATACAGCCCACCGTGCCGTGATAGCCCTGCTCGTGAAAATGCTTCACCACTTTCGCCGTCGCCAACACTTTGTGGTGATTCCACTGCATCCAGGTGTGGGTGTTCTGTTCGTAGGGCCAACGCAGCGCATCCAGATAAACCCGCGTTTGCACGACGATTGGTTCGTTGAAGGTAAACCAGCGCGTGACTTTTGCGTGGTAGCGTTCAAACACCTTTTCCGCATAACGTACAAACAGCTCGACGACATATTTCGACGCCCAGCCCCCGTAGGTTTCCAGCAAAACACCCGGCAATTCGTAATGCTCGAGGCAGATCATCGGTTCGATGCCCTGCCGGTGCATTTCGTCGAACAGCGCGTCGTAATACGCGGCGTACTCTTCATCAACGGTCGCGTTTTCATAGTCCGTCAGAAAACGCGACCAGTTGATTGATGTGCGGTAGTGCGTGAGTCCGGCCTGCTTCATCAGCGCCACGTCGTCACGAAAGCGATTGATGAAATCGGTCGCGACCGCCGGTCCAAAACCGTTATGCCAGACGTGACGATCGTTTTTGTACCAGAGATCGATCCACGAATCCTGACCCTCTTTTTTTCCGCTCCAGCCTTCCGTCTGCCAGGCGGACGCTGCTGCGCCCAGAATAAAATCCGGCGGTATCGCAATACTTTTTATGCTCATGACATCCTCATGCGTTGTTGGTCGCCTGCTGGCTTTGTGCCAGCAGGGCCGCTTGTTCCGCGCGGCGCGAGGCGATTCTCACAAACGGCAAATAGATCAGCACAGCGGTGATGATGCAGATAAATTGCGTGACCACAGCGCCCATCGAGCCTGCCGTTGAGAGCCAGGCGTTAATCAGCGGCGGTGTCGTCCACGGCACCATCACCACGGCTTTACTGGCGAAACCGGTCACGGTGGCGAAATAGCCAATCGAACCGGTCACCAGCGGCGTGATGATGAAGGGAATGGCCAGAATCGGGTTCAGCATGATCGGCATCCCGAAGATCACGGGCTCGTTGATGTTGAAGATCCCAGGGCCGATCGAGAGCTTGGCAATCTCACGCATCTCTTTGCGCTTGGTGCCGATCATCACCGCGATCAGCAGGCCGATGGTCAGCCCCGACCCACCGATGCTCATATACACATCCCAGAACGGCATGGTGATAATGTTCGGGATCTCTTTGCCCTGCTCAAACGCGCTCATGTTGACCGTGATCGCCCCCAGCAGCAGTGGCTCGCGGATCGGTTTGATCATCTGATTGCCATGAATCCCGATCACCCAGAAAAGCTGCGCCACAAACATCAGCAACAGAATGCCCGGCAAGCTTTGCACGACGCGCTCCAGTGGCTGCTGAACCACCTGATAAACCGCGTCGTAAAGATACATGCCGGTGATTTGGTGGAAAACAAAGCCAAACGTCGCAATCGCGGTGGTGGTGATAATGGCCGGAATCAGCGCGGAAAACGACGCCGCCACGTTAGGCGGCACGGTGTCCGGCATTTTGATTTTCAGGCCGTTGCGATTCTCCAGCCAGCAGTAAACTTCAACGGAGAGAATGGCGATGAACATGCCGAGAAACAGGCTGCGGGTGTCAGAGAACTGGCGCAACAGCACGTCTTTCACCACATGCATTTCACCATCCACCAGCATTTCGACGGTGGTTGGTGTGACGCAAATAAAGCAGATCACTGCCAGCAGGCCAGGGAACAACGATTTAATTCCGTTAATACGCCCCAGCTCAATACCAATAAGAAACACCGCGCCGATGTTCAGGAAGTTCAGCGTGGCGTAATTCAGGGCGCTGGTGATCGGCTTTAATGCGGCCAGAAAAGAGAGCGATTCAAAGCTGGCTAACCCGTTTTTTGGATCCAGAACCATGTTGGAGATCAGGACCGAAAATGCCCCAACGATGATGACGGGCATGAGGGTAATGAAGGCGGATTTGATCGCCATAATGTAGCGAAAGCTATTGAAGGTGGTGGCGAAACTGCCCAGAGAGTTGATCAGTTTTTCCTGTAAAGCCATAGGGTAATACCTCAGTAAAAGGGCTTTTATAGAATAAGGTGTACAGCCGGATACTATTGGCATACCAAAAATAGTCGCCCGCGCCAGATCGTTCTGTGATTAAGCTCCCAATGCGCTAAGAGGTATTCCAAATCATGATTTTTCACCACTTTGGCATACCACTTACCCGGTTTTATGCTGAAGTGGCGAACCGTTGCCAGAAAGCGTGATCCTGATAGGGCTTTTCGCTCCCCCGCCCCGCTTATCCCTTTCACTCTGTGTGATAAACTCATGACGATTACGTGAGAGCAGGAATTTCTAATGGCAACAATGCTGGATGTCTCATTACGCGCGGGTGTCTCGAAAGCGACCGTTTCGCGCGTGCTGAACGGCACAGGTCAGGTAAAAGAGAGTACGCGTCAGCAAGTGTTTAAAGCGATGGAGGAGCTAGGCTATCGTCCGAACTTTCTCGCGCAATCACTGGCGAACCAGACCAGCAACAGCATTGGTCTGGTGGTGTCGACATTTGACGGGTTCTATTTTGGTCGCCTGCTGCAACAAGCGTCGCGACAGACGGAAACCCACGGCAAACAGCTGATTGTCACCGACGGCCATGATGCACCGGAGCAAGAAGAACAAGCGGTGCAAATGCTGGCGGATCGCCGGTGCGACGCTATCGTGCTTTACACCCGCTACATGAGCGAAAAAGCGATCATGAAGCTGATCCACACCGTGCAAACCCCGCTGGTGGTGATTAACCGCGAAGTCGCTCAGGCAGCGGATCGCTGCGTGTTCTTTGAACAACAAGACGCGGCCTTTAAAGCGGTGGATTATTTAATCTGTCAGGGTCATCGCGAGATCGCCTGTATGACCGTCCCAATTCATACACCAACGGGTAAAGCACGCCTGATGGGGTATCGTAAGGCGCTGGAAAAACACGGAATTGTCTGGGACGATCGTCGCGTGAAGTACGGCGATGCGGGCATGACGCAGGGCTATGAACTGTGTCGGGAACTGCTCAGTGAGAACGCGCCGTTTAGCGCACTGTTTGCCTGTAACGACGACATGGCGCTTGGGGCATCAAAGGCGTTGCATCAGGCGGGGCTACGCATTCCGCAGGATATTTCGCTGTTTGGCTTCGATGATGCGCCCTGCGCAAAATGGCTGGAGCCAGCACTCTCATCGGTTTATTTGCCGATCGACAGCATGATTGTCACGGCCATCGATCAGGCGATCCGGCTGGCAAATAACCAGCCGGTTGAAACGATCCCACCGTTTACCGGTACGCTGGTTTTGCGTGATTCGGTGACGACAGGGCCGTATTTCGTCTCAAAATAGCTCGAGCGCGAGCAGCTCCTGAATGGTCTGGCGACGACGAATCAGTCGCGCCACGCCGTGATCAAACAGCACTTCTGGCAGCAGCGGACGACTGTTGTAATTAGACGACATCGACGCGCCGTACGCGCCGGTATCGTGCAGCACCAGATAGTCACCAGGCTGAACAACAGGCAGCGCGCGGGTTTCCACTTTGCCGCCTTCCTGCTGGGTGAACACATCACCCGATTCACACAGCGGGCCTGCCACTACCGTGTCGACCTGCGGGGCAGTCGTTAAATCACGCCCATCCGCCGCCAGTGCCGTAATGTGGTGATAGCTGCCGTACATTGATGGTCGCATCAGATCGTTAAAACCCGCGTCGATCAACACAAAATGACGGCTGCCCATCGCTTTAACGCTGCGAACCTGCGCCACCAGCACGCCCGATTCCGCCACCAGGAAACGACCCGGTTCAATTTCCAGTTTGACCGCATGCCCAAGATGGGCAGCAATTTTGTCGCGCGCAGCGCTCCACAGTCCGTAATAGTGATCGGTATCGATCGCCTCTTCGCCTTCGCGATACGGGATCGACAAACCGCCTCCCGCCGAGATCGCCTCCAGATCCTGACCAAAGTCGATCACCTGATTCACCATCGCACCGCACACTTGCTCCAGATGCGTGTAATCCACGCCAGAACCGATATGCATGTGAATGCCAACAAGTGTCAGATTGTAGCGCTGCAATACCGCCAGCGCGGCAGGCAGATCGGCATACCAGATGCCGTGTTTGCTGTTTTCCCCACCAGTGTTGGTTTTTTGGCTGTGGCCATGACCAAAACCTGGATTGACGCGCAACCACACGCGATGACCTGGCGAAACCTGCCCAAGCTGTTCCAGCATATCTACAGAACCGGCATTTACCGGAATCTGCAGTTCATGCACGCGCGCCAGCGTGGCACTATCAATCAGGTCTGCGGTAAAGACAATCGCATCGCTGTCGGCCTGCGGATCGTATCCGGCCGCCAACGCACGTTCAATTTCGCCCAACGAAACAGAATCAACTTTAACGCCCTGCTCACGCATCAGACGCAGAATATGAATATTTGAGCACGCCTTCTGCGCGAAACGCACCACGTCAAACTGATGCAGGGCGGCGATCTTTTCGCGAACGATCTGCGCATCGTAAACCCAGACCGGGCAGCCAAATTCGGCAGGCAGTCGCAGCAAATTCTCAGCGTTCAGATCAGTTTCTGTATTGTTGAGTGGGCGTGGCATGGTGTTCTCCAGATAACAGCATTTTTTAACATTACGCCACAGCTTACAGACAATAAAAAATATCGTTTTATCGCGAGTCTATGCAAAAATGATATGGATAACCGATAAAAAAAGGTGTCTTATGCCCGCCGTTAACTTGCGTCACATTGAAATTTTTCATGCGGTGATGACCACCGGAAATCTGACTGAAGCCGCGCAGATGCTGCACACCTCGCAGCCCACGGTCAGCCGTGAATTAGCACGCTTTGAAAAAGTGTTGGGATTAACGCTGTTTGAACGTTCCCGCGGCAGGCTTCACGCGACGGTGCAAGGGTTGCGGTTGTTCGAGGAAGTTCAGCGATCCTGGTACGGTCTGGACCGCATCGTCAGCGCGGCGGAGAGCCTGCGGGAGTTCCGCCAGGGCGAGTTATCGATTGTCTGTCTGCCGGTTTTCTCTCAATCCTTCCTGCCGCAGCTTATTCAGCCGTTCCTGGCGCGCTACCCTGACGTCAATCTCACCATTGTGCCGCAGGAGTCGCCGTTGCTCGAAGAGTGGCTCTCCGCGCAGCGCCACGATTTGGGCCTGACCGAAACGCTCGCCACGCCCGCAGGCACTGAACGCACAGAATTACTCTCGCTGGATGAAGTGTGTGTGTTGCCCAAAGGGCATCCGCTGGCCAGCAAAAGCGTGCTGACGCCTGCCGATTTTCACGGCGAGAATTACATCAGCCTGTCGCAAGCGGACAGTTATCGACACTTACTCGATTCTTTATTCGCGGACCATCAGGTTAAACGCCGAATGGTTGTGGAAACGCATAGCGCAGCCTCCATTTGCGCCATGGTTCGGGCAGGCGTCGGCATTGCGGTGGTCAACCCGTTAACGGCGCTGGATTACGCCGATAGCGGGATTGTGATTCGTCGTTTCAGTATTTCAGTGCCGTTCACCGTCAGTCTGATCAGGCCACTGCATCGTCCTGCTTCGGCCCTGGTCGAGGCATTTTCCACACATTTAACTGAGCATTCGCTTCAGATAGCGCACCGTTTACCCGATCTGCTAAAGGTGTAGAACACGTTACGAGAGCATAAACTCCACCGCATCCGCGGCATGAATGGCCGTGGTATCAAACACCGGGATCGGGCTTTCTTCCCCCGGAACTAACAGGCCGATCTCGGTGCAGCCAAAGATCACCCCTTCCGCGCCCTGCTTCGCCAGCTTATCAATCACGTTCAAATAATAGTGGCGTGAAGCGTCGCTAAACGTCCCCAGGCACAGCTCTTGAAAGATAATTTGGTTGATGCGTGCGCGGTCCACGTCATCCGGTACGATGCTTTCAATTCCGAATTGCGTCTCCAGGCGCCCACGGTAAAAATCCTGCTCCATGGTGTAACGCGTACCTAACAGCGCCACGCGTTTCATGCCGGTCGCCGCAATCGCCCTTCCGGTCGCATCCGCAATATGCAGGAACGGCAGTGAACAGCGCGTTTCAATATGCGATGCAACTTTATGCATGGTATTGGTACACAGCATAATGCCTTGCGCGCCGGCACGTTCCAGTCCTAACGCCGCCTGCGCCAGCATGTCACCAGCTTTATCCCACTCACCGCTGGCCTGACAGGCTTCGATTTCATGAAAATCCACGCTGTGCAGCAGCAGGCTTGCAGAATGCAGACCGCCAAGACGCTGTTTGATGCCTTCGTTAATCAGGCGGTAATAAGGAATGGTCGATTCCCAGCTCATTCCCCCTATCAGGCCGATCGTTTTCATATTCGCTCCTTTATGTTTCCTCCAGTGAAGCAAACTTGTGATCGTGTTTCCAGTTATTTGGCTTGCCGTTTCCTTTTAACCCGCAGTGCGATAAATTAATTAAAACAATGTTTCACTACTTAGCAGGACATAAAAATGTTTAGATTCCATAAAGAGACAACGCTTGACGATCTGGGCAATGGCGTCACGCGCCGCATTCTGGCGCATAACGGAAAAATGATGGCGGTTGAGGTCAATTTTGAAGAAGGCGCTGTCGGCCCGATGCACAATCACCCGCACGAACAGCTGACTTACGTGCTGTCCGGGGAGTTCGAATTTACCATCGGCGAAGAAAAGCATGTGGTGACGGCGGGCGATACTCTCTATAAAGAGCCGCACGTGATGCACGGCTGCGTTTGCCTGAAGCCTGGTACGCTGCTGGATACCTTTACGCCGGTGCGTGAAGATTTCCTCAAGTAATGTCTTAGCGTGATAAAGGGCGAATTTTCATTCGCCTTTTTTTGTCGTTTTGCTTAACCCTAATCAAGTTCCGTTAGCGCTGAGTTCGACAGCATGGCTTCGAAGAAACACTTCCGCAGGCGTACGCACTCAAAATTCTGTCGAGAGCCTTAACAGTTTTTTGTGACCGACAATGACGACAACCGCCGATATTTGAACGCCTCGACACTCACGCTCGCAAAAGAATGCCCTTCAGGATTATCCATAACGTAAGTCAATGATTTCAAACCCTCCTGAACAACAAATTTTGGTAGTTGTTATTGACCCCACTTTTAATGTTGCATGACGGGTTCATTCATTTCTGTCCAACATTAACTTTCTGCATAACGCCTTCTCATTTAAGTCAAAATTGCCAGTGACTTCACTTTATTGAAACAGCGTTTCGACGGCGATCACATTTCCATCATTTACCGAATGACGTAGAAATAAATAGCAATAGAATAAATTAAAACGCCGTTTTACAAATCAAGAACAGCAGTTCACGTGTTTTAAAACTCAGACAGGGCGCGTCGAGAAAAACACATGAAAGTTCTTATTAATCAGAGGTAAAAGGAACCACCACCTTGAGTCGCACACAGAACACTCGCTTCCCCGTCTCGTAAAAAATGCGCGGGCAGCTGCATCACCAGCAGATTCCGATTTAAACCATTGATTGCCAGGTAGGTATGTATGAATGAAAACAAAATGCTGGGGCTTGCGTGGATATCACCCTATATCATCGGGTTGATACTCTTTACCGCATTCCCCTTTGTTTCATCTTTCTTTCTCAGTTTTACTGATTACGATTTGATGAGTCCGCCGGTATTTAACGGCATCGAAAACTATCGCTACATGTTTACCGAAGATGCGCTCTTCTGGAAATCCATGGGCGTGACCTTTGCGTATGTATTTTTGACCATCCCATTGAAACTTGCATTTGCACTGGGAATTGCGTTTGTCCTGAACTTTAAATTACGTGGCATAGGATTCTTCCGAACCGCTTACTATATTCCGTCTATCCTCGGTAGCTCTGTCGCGATTGCTGTTTTGTGGCGTGCGCTGTTTGCGATTGATGGCCTGCTGAACAGCTTCATTGGCGTATTTGGTTTTGACGCGGTGAACTGGCTCGGCGAGCCTTCTCTGGCGCTGATGTCCGTCACGCTGCTCCGCGTCTGGCAGTTTGGCTCCGCGATGGTTATCTTCCTGGCCGCCCTGCAGAACGTTCCGCAATCTCAGTACGAAGCGGCAATGATCGATGGCGCATCGAAATGGCAGATGTTCACGAAAGTTACCGTGCCGCTGATTACGCCGGTTATTTTCTTCAACTTCATCATGCAAACCACCCAGGCGTTCCAGGAATTTACGGGACCTTACGTCATCACGGGCGGCGGACCAACCTACTCCACGTATCTGTTCTCGCTGTACATCTACGACACCGCATTCAAGTACTTTGACATGGGTTACGGCGCTGCGCTGGCCTGGATCCTGTTCCTGGTAGTCGCTGTCTTTGCCGCTATCGCCTTTAAGTCATCGAAATACTGGGTGTTCTACTCCGCCGATAAGGGAGGCAAAAATGGCTGATATTCAAGAACTTTCCACGGCGAGAAGCATCGCGGAACGTGAAGTCGCGCGCACCATGCGCAAAGAGAAAATCAACGCCAGCATTCGCTACGTAATCCTGCTGTTCGTTGGCCTGTTGATGCTCTACCCGCTGGTGTGGATGTTCTCGGCGTCGTTTAAGCCGAACCACGAGATCTTCACCACGCTGAGCCTGTGGCCTGCAAACGCAACCTGGGACGGCTTTGTGAACGGCTGGAAAACCGGGACGGAATACAACTTCGGCCATTACATGCTGAACACGTTCAAGTATGTGATCCCGAAAGTCATTCTGACCATTATCTCTTCCACTATCGTGGCGTACGGCTTTGCCCGCTTCGAGATCCCCTGGAAGAAATTCTGGTTCGCCACGCTCATCACAACCATGCTGTTGCCGAGCACCGTACTGCTGATTCCTCAGTACCTGATGTTCCGCGAAATGGGCATGCTGAACAGCTATATGCCGCTGTACCTGCCGCTGGCGTTTGCCACCCAAGGGTTCTTCGTGTTCATGCTGATTCAGTTCCTGCGCGGTGTACCTCGTGACATGGAAGAAGCTGCACAGATCGATGGCTGTAACTCCTTGCAAGTGCTGTGGTACGTGGTCGTACCGATTCTGAAACCGGCCATTATCTCCGTCGCATTGTTCCAGTTCATGTGGTCAATGAACGACTTTATCGGGCCGCTGATTTATGTCTACAGCGTGGATAAATACCCGATTGCACTGGCTCTGAAAATGTCCATCGACGTCACCGAAGGTGCGCCGTGGAACGAAATTCTGGCAATGGCGAGCATCTCCATTCTGCCATCTATCATTGTCTTCTTCCTGGCACAGCGCTACTTCGTACAGGGCGTAACCAGCAGCGGAATTAAAGGTTAAGAGGGATATATCATGGCTGAAGTTATTTTCAACAAACTGGAAAAGGTTTACTCCAACGGCTTCAAAGCGGTACATGCTATCGACCTGAAAA
The DNA here is from genome assembly GCF_045627565.1 of Lelliottia sp. Taxonomy (NCBI): domain Bacteria; kingdom Pseudomonadati; phylum Pseudomonadota; class Gammaproteobacteria; order Enterobacterales; family Enterobacteriaceae; genus Lelliottia; species Lelliottia sp. The sequence goes on from NZ_JAZQNX010000039.1 coordinate 116,694, forward strand.
TCGCTGAAGGGGAATTCATGGTGATTGTCGGTCCATCCGGCTGCGCCAAATCGACTACCCTGCGCATGCTGGCTGGGCTTGAGACCATCAGCGGTGGTGAAGTGCGCATCGGTGAGAAAATCGTGAACAACCTCGCGCCAAAAGAACGCGGGATTGCGATGGTATTCCAGAACTACGCGCTGTATCCGCACATGACCGTGCGTGAAAACCTGGCCTTTGGCTTGAAGCTGAGCAAGCTGCCAAAAGCGCAGATCGAAGCGCAGGTTAACGAAGCGGCAAAAATCCTTGAGCTGGATGAGCTGCTGGATCGTCTGCCGCGCCAGCTCTCCGGCGGCCAGGCGCAGCGTGTGGCCGTCGGCCGTGCGATTGTGAAAAAGCCAGACGTGTTCCTGTTCGATGAACCGCTGTCGAACCTGGATGCCAAGCTGCGCGCCTCAATGCGTATCCGTATCTCTGACCTGCATAAGCAGCTGAAGGCTTCCGGCAAGCCAGCCACCACGGTGTACGTCACACACGACCAGACCGAAGCCATGACCATGGGCGACCGCATCTGCGTGATGAAGCTCGGCCATATCATGCAGGTGGATACCCCGGATAACCTGTACCACAGACCGAAAAACATGTTCGTTGCTGGCTTTATTGGCTCGCCAGAAATGAACATCCGCGCCAGCAAACTGGTGCAACAGGACGGTCAGCTGTCTCTGACCATTGGCAACCAGACCATGCCGTTAAGCGCAGAGCTGAAAGAAAAAGTCGCCAGCTACGCCGATAAAGACATGTTCTACGGCATTCGCCCGGACTTTGTGTCGATCTCCGATGAGCCATTCGCGGAGGGAGGCTGCAGCGGCGAGATGGTTCGCGCTGAAAACATGGGACACGAATTCTTCGTTTACCTGAAAGTTGGCGAGTACGAACTGACTGCCCGAATTCCTTCCGATGAAGCTAAGCCTCTGATCAACAAGGGCCTTCACCGTAAGGTGTATTTTAAGTTCGACATGCATAAGTGTCATATCTTTGACGCGAAAACTGAACAGAACATCTCTCTCTAACTGGAGTTATAAAAATGAAAAAAGTGCTTTTAAGCGCAGCAATCTCCGCTACCCTGGGCCTTACCGCGCTGCCATCCATGGCGCAAGATGTTGATTTACGTATGTCCTGGTGGGGCGGCAATGGCCGCCATCAGGTGACGCTGAAAGCGTTAGAAGAGTTCCATAAACAGAACCCTGACATCAACGTCAAAGCAGAATACACCGGTTGGGACGGTCACTTGTCCCGTCTGACTACACAAATCGCGGGCGGCACTGAGCCGGACGTGATGCAGACCAACTGGAACTGGTTGCCAATTTTCTCGAAAAATGGCGACGGTTTCTACGATCTGAACAAAATGAAAGACGTGATCGACTTATCTCAGTTTGATCCGAAAGAGCTGCAGTCCACCACGGTTGACGGCAAGCTGAACGGGATCCCAATCTCCGTAACGGCGCGCGTATTCTACTTCAACGATGAAGTGTGGAAAAAAGCAGGCGTCGAGTACCCGAAAACCTGGGATGAGCTGAAAGCTGCCGGTAAAGCCTTCGAAAGCAAGCTGGGCAAACAGTACTATCCGGTGGTGCTGGAGCACCAGGATACGCTGGCGCTGCTGAACTCCTACATGATTCAGAAGTACAACGTCCCTGCGGTTGACGAGAAAGCGAAAAAACTCGCCTGGAGCAAAGAGCAGTGGGTTGAGGTCTTCCAGACCTATAAATCTCTGGTTGATAGCCATGTGATGCCGGACACCAAGTACTACGCGTCGTTTGGTAAGAGCAACATGTACGAAATGAAGCCGTGGATCGAGGGTGAATGGGGCGGTACCTACATGTGGAACTCCACCATCAAAAAATATTCCGATAACCTGAAGCCACCAGCAAAACTGGAGCTGGGTAACTACCCAATGCTGCCAGGTGCAACCGATGCGGGCCTGTTCTTCAAACCAGCACAGATGCTCTCTATCGGTAAAACCACCAAAAACCCAGAAGCCGCTGCAAAAGTGATTAACTTCCTGCTGAACAGCAAAGAAGGCGTGCAAACTCTGGGCCTCGAGCGCGGCGTACCATTGAGCAAAGTCGCGGTTCAGTACCTGACCGAAGATGGCACCATCAAAGAGAGCGATCCGTCTGTTGCGGGTCTGCGCATGGCGCAGTCTCTGCCAGCCAAACTCTCCGTGTCACCTTACTTTGACGATCCACAGATCGTGGCGCAGTTTGGTACCTCTCTGCAGTACATCGACTACGGCCAGAAAACCGTGGAAGAGACCGCGACAGACTTCCAGCGTCAGGCTGAACGTATCCTGAAACGCGCAATGCGCTAATTTTTCCGTCCGATCCCTACCCTGTCACTTCGGTGGCAGGGTATTTTTTTATCTGGAGAACCCTATGAAAGGCAAAATCATCCCACTGAATTTTCGCTCGCGCCTGGATACTGAAACGGGACACGAGGTGATACGGATGACGCCCCCGCATATCATTTGTCACCGCAACTACTTCTATCAAAAGTGTTTTACGCAGGATGGCAGCAAGATCATTTTTGGTGGCGCATTCGAAGGCCACTGGAATTACTACCTGTTAGACATTGAAAAACAACACGCTACCCAACTGACCGAAGGGGCTGGCGATAATACCTTTGGCGGTTTTTTATCTGATGACGATAAATCGCTGTGGTATGTGAAAAACAGCCGTGAGTTGCGCCGGGTTGATCTCGAGAGTTTCGAAGAACATGTGGTGTATGAAGTGGATGAGGAGTGGGTGGCGTACGGCACCTGGGTCGCGAATTCTCATTGCACAAAACTGGTCGGAATCGAGATTAAAAAGAGCGACTGGCAGCCGCTGACCGACTGGAGCAAATTCCGCGCGTTTTACTTCACCCAACCGGAATGCCGCCTCATCAACATCGATTTATGCACGGGCGAACCGCGCGTGATTTTGCAAGAAAAGCGCTGGCTGGGGCATCCGATTTATCGCCCGTTCGATGACAATACCGTCGCGTTTTGTCACGAAGGACCGCGCGATGCGATTGACGCCCGTATGTGGTTGATCAACGAAGATGGTAGCAATCTGCGTAAGGTGCGCCAACATGCGCCGGGTGAAAGCTTTACTCATGAATTCTGGGTGCCGGACGGTTCCGCGCTGTATTACGTGGCGCATAAAGAAAACGATCCGCAGCGCTATCTGTTTAGCGCCGACCCTCACTCTCTCGACAATCGCCAGCTCATGGCGATCCCGCCGTGCTCGCATCTGATGAGTAATTTCGACGGGTCGCTGATTGTCGGCGATGGCGCACCGCACAACACCGGCGATATCAATCTGAATGACCCGTTTATCTGGGTGTTTGATATTGCGGCCGGAACGCAAAAAGCGATTTGTCAGCACAACACGAGCTGGAAAGTGTTGGATGGCGACCGCCAGGTGACGCATCCACACCCGTCGTTTTCACCGGACAATAAGTGGGTTCTGTATACGTCGGATGAAGAAGGGATGCCGGCGCTTTATCTCTGCGCGGTTTGATGCCCTCAACCGCGGGGAGAGGGAGAAAACAGAAAAACGGCAACCAAGGTTGCCGTTTTGCTTTTACCTTTTGCGAATGAGCGGAAAATCACACGCCGATGTTGCGTAACTTCTCCCCAGACATCAGTCTGCGCTCGATATGTTCCAGCGTGACGTTTTTGGTTTCAGGAATTAACCAGAACGTGATCCCAATAAACACCACGTTGAGTGCGGTATAGAGCCAAAACGTTCCTGCTGCGCCAATAACATCGAGCAAGGTCAGGAAAGTCGCGCCGATAATCATATTCGATACCCAGTTGGTGGTCGTCGAACAGGTGATGCCAAAGTCGCGGCATTTGAGCGGCTGAATTTCAGAGCATAAAATCCATACCACCGGCGCGGCGCTCATCGCATAACCCGCAATACACATCATCGTCATCCCAACAGACAGCCAGGAAAGACTGTTCGACGCCGTGCCATTATCAAACTGCATCAGACAGTAGCCGAGAATTAATGTGCCAATCGCCATGACGCTAAAGCCAATTTTCAGCGCCGGTTTACGCCCGGCTTTATCCACGGTAAAGACCGCGATAAAGGTCGCGAACATAAAGGTCAGCCCCACCACCAGCGTGGCGATCATCTGCTGCTCGGTGGTGGTGAAACCGGCCATTTTGAAGATGCGCGGCGCGTAATACATGATGATATTCATACCGGTAAACTGCTGCATCGCCTGCAATAACATGCCGAGGAACACGGCGCGGCGCACATTACGGTTCGCCTTAAACAGTGCAAAACCGCCCTGCTTGAGTTTCAGGCTTTCGCGAATTTCATTCAGCTCTTCACGCGCTTTCTCGGAGGTGTCGCGCAGCATCCGCAGCACTTCTTCCGCCTCAACGTGACGCCCTTTTTGCGCCAGCCAGCGCGGACTGTTCGGTAAAAAAATCACCAGCACCATCAGCAATACAGCAGGAAGCGCCAGGACGCCAAGCATCGCGCGCCAGTTGCCGCTATAGCTGAAATACGTGTCCGACAGGAACGCCAGCACAATCCCGAGCGTCACCATCAGTTGGTACATGCTGATCATTTTGCCGCGCACATTTTCGCTCGCCATCTCTGAGAGATAAAGCGGTGCCGTGTACGACGCAATCCCAACGGCCACGCCAAGCAACACGCGTGACAGCAACAGGGCTTCAATGCCTGTCGCAAACGCCGAGCCTAACGATCCGGCGACAAACAGAATCGCCCCTACCATCAGGCTGTATTTTCGGCCCAGTTTGAACGAGAGCCAACCGTTGAGCAGCGCACCCAGCGCCGCACCCAGCATCATACTGCTCACCACCCACTCCTGCAGGCGATTACTGAGCGTAAAGTGATCGGTAATAAACGGTAACGCACCGGCAATCACGCCGATATCCAGGCCAAACAGCAAACCCGCTACCGCTGCAGAAATCGAGACGAACTGGTTCATTCTGCGGGTATCGCGCAGCGCGCGGGGCATTAAGAGTGAGTCATTAAATGATGTCATTATTTCCAGCCATAACAGCGTAAGACGTTTACTGAAATTACGAGAAAGCGAGAGAAAGTGTCAGGTCTTATAACGCGAAGATATGGATTATTGGGTTGTAAGGCATCGTTTTGTGATGGATATTCCAATTTAAACTTTTAATGAATAATCATCATTTAATATTAACTACTTAAATTATAAGCAATATAAATGTGATCGCTATCATCACACGGGATATTGCTATGGATTTTCTTATTTTCGCCATATGGACAATGCCGAAATTGAGACAAAAAAAACCTCCGCTCCAGGCAGAGGTTTCTCGATGAACGCGGCGATTAACGCGCCAGCCACCCACCGTCGACAGCAACGGTATAACCGTTGATATAGTCAGATGCCGGCGACGCCAGGAAAACAATCGGTCCCATCAGATCGCTTGGCAGACCCCAACGGCCCGCAGGGATACGCTCCAGAATGGCCGCGCTACGCTCTTCATCGGCACGCAGCTGCTGGGTGTTGTTTGTTGCCATATAACCCGGTGCAATCGCGTTGACGTTGATATTGTGCTGCGCCCACTCGTTCGCCAGCAGACGGGTCACGCCCATGACTGCGCTTTTGGAAGCGGTGTATGACGGCACGCGGATGCCACCCTGGAAGGAGAGCATAGAAGCGATGTTGATGATCTTGCCGCCATTACCCTGAGCGATAAAGTGCTTCGCCGCCGCCTGGGACATAAAGAACACGCTCTTAATGTTCAGGTTCATAACGTCGTCCCAGTCACGCTCGCTGAAGTTGATTGCGTCTTCACGACGAATCAGACCCGCGTTGTTAACCAGCACATCGATATGACCAAACTCTGCTACTGCACGATCCAGCAGCTCAGGGATTGCGTCGATTTTACGCAGATCGGCAGTCAGGCTCAGGAAGCGACGGCCCAGCGCGGTAACGCGCTCGATAGTTTCAGTCGGCTCAACGATGTTAATACCGACGATGTCGCAGCCCGCTTCAGCCAGACCTAACGCCATACCCTGGCCAAGACCAGTGTCACAGCCGGTCACAACCGCGACTTTACCTTGCAGAGAAAATGCATCCAGAATCATTTTTATTCCTTAATCTTTCAGCGCCTGTCACGAACAGGCAGGGTTATGCTTAACTGCCCGCGACTAGCGCAGATCTTTAACAGCGACGTGGTCCATGTCATCGAAGACCTGGTTTTCACCGACCATACCCCAAATGAAGGTATAGGCTTTGGTTCCAACGCCTGAGTGAATCGACCAGCTTGGTGAAATCACAGCTTGCTCGTTGTGCATCACAAGATGTCGAGTTTCCTGGGGTTGTCCCATCATGTGGAAAACGCAGGCGTCTTCGTCCATGTTGAAATAGAAGTACACTTCCATGCGGCGTTCATGGGTATGGCACGGCATAGTGTTCCACAGGTTGCCCGGATCCAGCTCGGTCAGACCCATACTGAGCTGGCAGGTTTCCAGCACATCCGGAACGAAGTATTTGTTGATGGTGCGACGGTTGCTGGTGAGGTTGTCGCCCAGCGTGACCGGCGAAACGTCTGCAGGGGTGACTTTTTTGGTCGGATAGGTCATGTGGGCAGGTGCGCAGTTGTAGTAGAACTTCGCAGGCTTGCTGCTCTCTACGCTGGCAAACACGACTTCCTGCGCGCCTTTGCCGACGTACAGCGCATCGCGATGGCCAATCTCAAAGCACTGGCCGTCAACCGTAATGGTGCCTGGGCCGCCAATATTGATCACACCCAGTTCGCGGCGTTCCAGGAAGTAGCTGACGCCGAGCTGTTTGCCCACTTCGCCACCCACTGACACCGTTTTTGCAACCGGCATGATGCCGCCGACAATGATGCGATCAATGTGGCTGTACACCATGGTGTACTCATCGGCAACAAACACTTTCTCAACCAAAAATTCATTGCGCAGCTGCTGAGTATCCAGCGTTTTAGCGTGCGCGCTGTGGATGCTTTGTCTGACGTCCACATTTACCTCCAAATGATCGTGCCCGAAGGCCTGGAAAATTAACGAAACAATGTTCCGATTTCTTTATAAGCACATAGTATCCGCTGCGAAATGGGTTTTCAATTACATTTAAAACGTTGTTTCAGTTTTCCTGCATCTTAATGACAGAAATGCAGTTCGGATCACGATTGTTGAGAGTTGACGGCAAAGGAGTGGCTAACGCGTCAAAATATGGAAATCAGATTTATCATAGTAAACAATCGATTATAAAACCTTGAAGATTTGACCGTATAAATTTCATTCAGCGTTAAAAATCAAAGATAATCATCATTCTGCGTAATGAATCTCACAAAGTGCGCCATCAGTCACACACATTGAAACGTCGTTTTGATAATTTAATACTTGGCTTTTAACTTATTTCACATTGAGATCTGACTGCCGGAACTGTGTCCAGCCGTCGATACAAAGGAGCGCATCATGGCTAAAGGTATGCGGGTCAAGCTGAACTATGAGGTCAGCCGCGATCCGGATACAGGCGTGGAAATCACCCGCCTGACCCCACCGGAAGTAACGTGTCACCGAAACTACTTCTATCAGAAGTGCTTCTTTAATGACGGCAGCCATTTGCTGTTCGCAGGGGAGTTCGACGGTCACTGGAATTATTACCTGCTGGACCTGAACAAAGCAGAAGCCGTGCAGTTGACAGAAGGTGCGGGCGACAACACGTTTGGCGGCTTCCTGTCGCCGGACGATAAGTCTCTTTATTACGTGAAGAACGATCGCACGTTGCTGGAAGTGAACCTGGAAACGCTGGCCGAGCGCGAAGTCTACCGTGTTGCGGATGACTGGGTCGGTTACGGAACCTGGGTTGCCAACAGTGATTGCACCAAACTGGTCGGTATCGAGATCGCGAAAAGTGACTGGACGCCGCTCAACGACTGGAAAATTTTCCACGACTTCTTCCATAAAGGGCCGCACTGCCGCCTGCTGCGCGTCGATTTGAAAACAGGCGAAAGCGCAACGATTCATGAAGAGAAGAACTGGCTGGGTCATCCGATCTACCGCCCCTTCGACGACAACACCGTCGCGTTCTGTCATGAAGGCCCACACGACCTGGTTGATGCGCGTATGTGGATGGTGAATGAAGACGGCAGCAATGTGCGTAAAGTGAAAGAACACGCCGAAGGCGAAAGCTGCACGCATGAGTTCTGGGTGCCAAACGGCTCCGCTCTGGTTTACGTCTCTTATCTGAAAGGTCAGCAGGGCCGTACCATTTACAGCTTCAATCCGGATACCGGCGTGAACGAAGCAGTGATGCAGATGCCAGCCTGCTCGCATTTGATGAGCAACTTTGACGGTTCGCTGTTTGTGGGTGATGGCTCCGGCACCCCGGTAGACGTGAAAGATACCAGCGGGTATACAATCGATAACGATCCTTACCTGTACGCATTTGATGTGGCGAAAAAGGCGCACTTCCGCATCGCCCGTCACGACACCTCCTGGGCAACCGTGGCAAACAGCCGCCAGGTCACCCACCCGCATCCATCCTTTACCCCGGATGATAAAGCGGTTCTGTTCAGTTCCGATAAAGACGGCAAACCTGCCCTCTATATCGCGAAACTCCCCGAGCAACCTGAAATGTTGCAAGCATGATTTGAGTTAGTGTTTCTGTAACTGGCCTTGCCCTCCCCTGTGGAGGGCTTTTTTTTGCGTGGAATTCTGCCAAATAATACAGATATAAAAAAACCGGCTCGAATGAGCCGGCTGTTTTTACCCGGAGATACTGATATTAGAATGAATATGCTACACCTAAACGGAAACGCGTTTGACGCTCGTCGGTTGTTTTACTGCCGTTCACATTACCTACTTCAACATACGGAGACCAGTTTTTATCAATTTTGTACGCCAGCTTCGCATTATATTCTTCGGAGTAATCTTTGTTATTACTACGAATGGTTCCTTCTGAACTTTTCGCATAAACATAATTCAGCTCGGTACGGAAATCGCCCATTACCCAACCTAACCATGCATCACCACGGTTGACTTTATCGTCATCTTTCTCAGCGCTTGAAGGGTAGCGGGTATAATCATAACGATAACGCGCGGCTACATAGAAGCCATTATCAAAGCTATATTGCGCATGCAAGAAAGGTTTATAAATGGTGCGGCTATCATTACTCTCAAGAGTAAAACCTGGTGTCAGCGAGATATTATCTGTTGCTTTCCAGCGCCAGCTAATTTGGTCTTCATGACCATTACCTACCATATCTGAGAATGGGCGGTCAGCTTTGTCGCCGCCTGATTTCCATTTAGCTTCAACAGAGAATCCAAAACCATTTGCGAAGCGATGCGAGACAGCAACGCGATCGGCATTGGAGCCGCTATCGATGTATTCGTGACGTAAATCAACAGTAACAGCCTGAGCTGCAAACGACGCACCAACAAGAGACGCAAGGACCAGAGATTTCTTTAACATGAAAAAACCCTCAATTAAAATGTCATTTCGTTTTTATGGAACTGCATTTTATTTTTAATGTAACAACATTTTAGTGATCGAGATCGTAATTATTTGTTTCATTTTTTTTGGCAAGAATCGACGTGACAGGCATCAACAAACACAGGAGATTAAGGGTAAATTTCAGGATTGAGATCACATAAAAATTATATTGAGAAGGGTTGTATTTTGGGTGCGCTAAATTTGTCGCTTTAGAATTAACTTAAGGGAATAAAAATATGATTTCGCTCACACAAAAAAGGCTCCTCAAGGGAAGCCTTTTTTCAGGAAATAGGTTGAGTAGAACTTATCTTTCGATGGCTAATGCCACACCCTGACCACCGCCAATACACAGCGTCGCCAGACCTTTCCGTGCATCGCGCTTGATCATTTCATGAACCAATGAAACCAAAATACGGCAGCCGGAGGCACCAATTGGGTGGCCGAGGGCAATCGCCCCGCCGTTGACGTTCACACGGCGGGGATCCCACTCCAGCATTTTCCCCACGGATAACGCCTGAGCGGCAAACGCCTCGTTGACTTCAATCAGATCGACATCGCCAAGCTGCCAGCCCGCACGTTCCAGACAACGACGCGTGGCGTAAACCGGCGCGATGCCCATCAGAGCCGGATCGACCCCGACGCTGGCAAAGGCTTTGATACGTGCCAGCACCGGCAGATTCAGTTCTTCCGCTTTGTTTTCGCTCATCATCATCACGGCAGCTGCGCCGTCGTTAATAGAAGAGGCGTTTCCCGCCGTCACCGAGCCCAGCGTCTCAAACGCAGGATTCAGTTTCGCCAGCCCTTCTGCGCTGGCATCCGTGCGCGGCTGTTCGTCGGTGTCTACAATCAGCGGTTCGCCATTTTGACGCACGGTTTTTACCGGGACAATTTCATCACGGAAGCGACCAGAGTCGATTGCGGCGCGCGCTTTGTGCTGCGAATTGAGCGCGTAATCATCCTGTAATTCGCGGCTGATGCCGTATTCGCGGGCCAGGTTTTCGGCCGTTACGCCCATGTGATAATCGTTGAAAGCGTCCCATAAGCCATCGTGCACCAGGCTGTCCAGAAGCTGACTGTTGCCGAGCTGCGCGCCGGTACGGCTGTCGGTGAGAACGTGCGGGGCACGGCTCATGTTTTCCTGGCCGCCTGCAATGATAACATCTGCTTCACCGCACTGAATCGCCTGCGTCGCCAGATGCAGCGCTTTTAGACCCGATCCGCAAACATCGTTAATCGTAATGGCCGACACCGTATTGGGTAACCCGCCTTTGAGTGCGGCCTGACGCGCAGGGTTTTGTCCGGCGCCTGCCGTCAGCACCTGGCCCAAAATCACTTCGTCGATTTCATGTGCGGCAATTCCACTGCGCTCTACCAGAGCTTTAAGCACCACACTGCCCAGATCCACCGCAGAATGCCGTGCCAGCGCCCCCTGAAAACAGCCGATAGCCGTCCGTAACGCACCCACTATCACGACATCTTTCATCACTACCTCAGCGCAAATTATCAGCGCTGATAGTAGAGGCATTGTTATCAACTATTAACGTAATTGTTTAAAATAAGTGAGTTTAATCACAAAGGATCAGTGCTTCTCCTGCAAAAACTCACGTAGCCAACTTCCGGCGACGCCCGGCGGTGTCCGTTTGTTCCATAACAGGTCAATGGCAATCGAGCGGGGCCAGCCGGGAACATTCAGTTGGGTGAGCGTTTTCGCTGCGGAAAACTCTTCCACCAGCGCGACGGGCAACTCACACCAGCCGAAACCTTGCACCGCCATACTGAGCAACAGCAAATAGTTCGGCGCAGACCATACAGGGCCTGCCGTCAGCGTCGGCTCGCGTTCAAGGTAAGTATTGAGCCGTAGTTCGCGCCAGCCCTGCAGTTCGTCCCGTTCGACCACATTTTGTGATACCAGCGGGTGCGCCTGCGCGACATAAATTGCCATGTGCGTTTGCAGCGGCAGGCGTACCACGCCGATATCCGTGGGATAGCTTTCGCGGGCTTCGATCAGCCCGATTTGCGCCCGCTCTTTTTGCACCAGATCCACGACATCCTCGTCTTCACCAATCAGACACTCAAACTCGGTATGGGGAAAACGTTTGTCAAACTGGATCATCAGATCTTCCAGCACGTCCGGGTGCAGCGTATCCGACAGCACAAACGCCAGCCGCGCTTCGGTCTGCGCGGTCAGCGACACGGCAAGTTCATCCAGTCGCGCACTGGCAGCCAGAATCGACTGCACGTAGCCCAAAACCTGTTTTCCCTGCGAGGTCAGCACTGGCTGCCGCGCTGAACGATCAAAAAGCGCAAAACCTAAATCCGCCTCAAAATGGGCGATCGCAGTGCTAATGGTGGACTGGCTTTTGCGCAGACGGCGCGCCGCGGCGGAAAAAGAGCCAGTGGCCACGGTTTCGACAAACGCATTAAGAGCTTCAGGAGAATAGCGCATGATCTATCTACTTTATCGATGGTTACTATCTTTTATATATCATCTTTAACGATGAAAATAGCGCACATCAACGCCCATCACGGCGAATTAATGAGGTTCAGGTTATGCAACACGATGTACATCACCGCAAATTGCCGGAGCGCATCTTTCACGCGGTTTGCTTCGAAGGGATTGCCACTGCCATTCTCGCGCCAACGGCCGCCTGGCTGATGCAGCGCTCGGTGGTGGAAATGGGCGGATTAACCATTATTCTGGCGACTACAGCGATGCTCTGGAACATTATTTATAACTTTGGATTTGACCGTTTCTGGCCGGTTCAACGTGTCACCCGTACCGCAAAAGTCCGCGCACTGCACGCGCTGGGCTTTGAGTGTGGCTTTATCGTAATCGGCGTGTCCATTGTCGCCGCGGTCCTCGGCGTCACGCTGCTTCAGGCATTCACATTAGAAATTGGTTTCTTCCTGTTCTTCCTGCCGTACACCATGTTCTATAACTGGGCGTACGATAAATTGCGCGAAAAAAATATCAAACGTCGCCAGCAACGACGCGCCCTGGCCAACTAATTCCTGCATGGGCCGGAAGCCCTTCCGGCCCTTATCGATCACGTCAACTGCGCCCTAAAACCATAACTATGGTAAATTGCACTTCTTTTTGTTCGTTTTATAGTTGATACGTTGCTCTAATGTCGAAAATTTGGTCAAAAGAAGAGACTCTCTGGAGTTTCGCCCTTTACGGCACTGCCGTGGGCGCAGGAACGCTGTTCTTGCCTATTCAGCTCGGTTCCGCAGGCGCTATCGTCCTGCTCGTTACCGCCCTTGTGGCGTATCCGTTAACCTACTGGCCGCACAGAGCGCTCGCACAATTTATCCTTTCGTCGAATGCCAAAGGCAGCGAAGGGATCACCCGCGCGGTCACTCACTATTACGGGAAAAAAATCGGCAACCTGATTACCACGCTCTACTTTGTCGCCTTTTTCGTGGTGGTACTGATCTATGCTGTGGCGATCACTAACTCGATAACCGAACAGCTCGCCAGGCATCTGACGGTCGACACCACCGTGCGGGTCATGGTGAGTCTGGGCGTGGTGATGGTATTAAACCTGATCTTTTTGACGGGTCGCCATATCACCATCAAGGTGATGGGTTTCCTGGTCTTTCCGCTGATCGCCTACTTTTTGTTTGTTTCGCTATATCTTACCGCCAGCTGGCAGCCGTCATTGCTCACCAGCCAGATGGCGGTGAATCAACACACGCTGCACCAGGTATGGATTTCTATTCCAGTGATGGTTTTCGCTTTTAGCCATACTCCGATCATCTCAACTTTTGCTGTCGACCGACGAGAAAAGTATGGCGATGCGGCCATGGGTAAATGCAAAAAAATCATGAAAGTCGCGTACCTGATTATTTGTCTGAGCGTGTTGTTCTTTGTCTTCAGCTGTCTGCTGTCGATTCCGCCGTCGTACATTGTGGCGGCAAAAGAAGAAGGTGTGACCATTTTGTCTGCGCTTTCAATGATGCCATCTTCTCCGGCCTGGCTGGGTATTTCTGGCATCATCGTGGCCATTGTGGCGATGTCGAAATCGTTTCTCGGCACCTATTTTGGGGTGATTGAGGGAGCGACGGAGATCGTGAAGTCATCGCTGAATCAGGTGGGAATCAAGAAAAGCCGCGCCTTTAACCGCGCGCTGTCGATAATGGCCGTCTCGTTCATTACCTTCGTGGTGTGCTGCATTAACCCCAACGCTATTTCAATGATTTATGCGATCAGTGGTCCGCTGATTGCCATGATTCTGTTTATCATGCCAACGCTGTCAACGTACCTGATCCCGTCGCTGAAACCGTATCGTTCCATCGGCAGCCTGATCACGCTGATTGTTGGCGTGTTGTGCGTATCGGTGATGTTTGTGGGGTAAACCGAGGACGCCCGGCCTCACGCAGGGCGTCGAATTTGATACAGAACGTGTTGTGAAAGTCGATCGTCAGGCGCGAGTGCCGGATGGGCAAAGTCCCCGGCCCGTTTCATTCCCAGGCGCTTCATCAGATTCTCTGATGGCGTGTTCAAGACTGCGGTGAACGAGACGATTTCATCCAGGGCCAGAACCTCAAACGCATAGTTCAGCGCCGCCGTGGCCGGCGATATGTATGGCCTGAACACGCTGGAGCACCAGCCCGCTAAGATAGCCGCTATTGAAGGCCACTGGGAGAATCCGCCCGGTGAAGCCACACCACTGCTGCTGTTTGGCGTACCGGATATAGCAGAAGAACGCACCAAATACGGGCTTGCAATCCCCGCCCTCGGCAGCCTGATCCTGACGCACAGCCTGGATAAACAGGTGCCAATGCTGCGGGCATATTTACATAGGGCCCTGCCGCAGATGCACGTGCTGCAATCTTCAACTCAATGACCTCTGACGTTGGTGTGTACCGCTAAGAGACTTAAAGACATCGTATTGAAAAACGTGATACCGGATCCAAAGCCAGACCCGACACCTAGTCGGGGTCAAACATTATCAACGGCTGCCCGGTTGGTGGTAAATTCGCGTGCTGTTTCGGTAAATCTCTGGCGTGATAAGGATAATGCACTGTACAAAACAGCGATAATGGTGTCCGGACCAGCGACTAAGGTGGATATCATCGCCAGCAGATGAATAATGGCCTGTATATTGATGCAACCTTGAAAGCCGAATATGTTTAGGATATTTCGCCTGGGGTTACCACGCCCCATCAGAGAATTGTCTCTAGTTGGTTTCAACGCTAATGTGAATATGACTCATCAAATCGCTTTTGTCTGTTATAGCAAACTCAGTGCTACTGATTTCTGGTTTTACTGTCAATGTGACTGAAAATTGTTTGCCAGATAATATTTCACTTCCCTGAACAGGGATGAGTCCCTGTTGGCTGCGTACAATATGTTTCTGGTCAGAATGCCCTGCCGGAGAAAAAATATCCCGGTTCGTTGTATGGTTTAACGAAACAGGTTTTCCGTCCAGTAAGGCACCGCTTGCAACCATAAGCATGGCGCTATTTTGTCCAAATGTCATCGCCCCTTTATCCCCCACTTTACCGTCAAAAAACAGCGCCATCTTGTGGGGTTCGGTACACCACGCGGATAACTGCAGTGTACGGTCTGGCAAGGCATTCCATTTTTTTCCGCTCTGTTTTACATCGCTATTTTTGATATTTCCGTAATCAACATTATGCTGGGAGACAGATAACTGACAATCAGCAAAGGCAACGTGACTGCCCAACAACAGTAACAACCCGCAAGCACCTTTTTTCATTACGGTATTCATTGACATACTCCGGTAATATTTTCATAGAACGCATTTAAATCGCGTTCTTTGGCAAGAGAGTAATGTAACTGACACTGTTTTTGACCCTTTTCATCGGTCACATAGAGCGTCGGAAGATTATCCAGGTCGGTTAAAAAGACCATGCCATCATCGATAGCTGTCGCAATGTAATTGCCTTTTTCATCAACAATAGAGCTGCCTTTTTTCATCATGTTATTGGCCGAAGGTTTCACGCGAAGCATCCCCCGACGCACATTGAGCACGCCGAATTTTACCTGACTGACGGCACCGTGGCCTTCGCTTACCATGCTCGTACCATTATTCACATCAATATTTTTTGGCAGCGTTTCAGTGTTAATTTCAATTCGTGAGCTCTGGTAGGCTGGCAAAGAAGCCACAACCGCATGCCCCCAGCGATCGGTCCAGACGTCGCCGGATGGCGTTGAAATTTCGACATTGCTGATTTTATCCCCGAGGGACACCAGCGCAAATGTATCGCCAATTGCATATGGGGAGAACGTCACACCTTCTGAATGTGCAAGAACACCACCCGATAATGTCGCCCCGTAGTTTTTGCTGTCTGGTCCGTTAGTACCGGCATTTAATCCTAACTGCGCATAGTGCAAATTATCAGAAAGACTGCCGTTGAAACTGTTCTCATGAGACGTGAGGTCCCGATCGGCTGAGATCGCATACGACATTTCAGGGTTCACATTACCACTCGTTTGCAAACCCGCGCTTTGCGATTCGCCCTGCTTACGCCAGTAAGCACCAACACGCTGAGATCCCAGGGGTACGCTGAGATTGACATAAACCTGAGCGCCCTCATTGCTGCGATGAGAATTATCGCTCTCATGGTTAAGCTGATTTTGCACGTTGACCGATACGTTGACGCGGGAGAAGGTTTTCCCCCAGGATAATGACACACTCTTGCTGTCGTCTTCGCCGTTTGCCCCTTCACTCAGATTATAGCCGAGTGAGAATGAGCCTAAGGTTTCATTACTCCAGTTAATATTGGCACTGTATTGCCCGGTATACTGAGAAAAATCGTCCTGTAACGTATCACCTAATTCACGGTATCCTGCGCTGTAACGCGAGACAGCCCCTGAAACGGAAAGATGTTCTGTTGCAGAATAACTGGCATTCAGAATGGCATTACTCCCGGTATTGCCATTCTGCTTATCCTGCGACTCTTTCAGCGTCATGGATACGACCGTATTTTTCATCGGAGCCACATCGACTGACGTTGCGAGACCGGTATATTTTTCGGTCACCAGACCACCTGCACTCACGTTCATCCACCTTTGCAGCTTCCAGCCTTTTGAAGCCGTTAAGAGCACAGGTGTTGCTTTGTCATATTCGTCACCGATATCGCGTAGTTTACCTATCGCTAACGAGAGTCCTTGTGGGCCGCCTAGCTGATTCGGGCGCAGCGCCTGAGCGGGAATAATGAAATGATTTTCTTTTCCGTCAGTTTCTTTGACGGTGACCTCAAGTGAGGTATTTACGCTGGTAATCGGAACATTATTGAGGACAAAAGGTCCCATGGGGACTAACGTTGAATAGACGAGTGCGCCTGCCTGTCTGACTTCTACACGAGCCTGCGGCCCTCTCGCCAGCCCTCTCACGGTAACACCCGATTCGTCACTTCCTGTTAATGCCGTTTCAGGGATCATCTGTATCCCGCTAATAGATGAACCGGAAAAAAGCGTATTCGATATGTTGATTTGTCCAGCCTGAACAATCGCCTTTTGCTCGACAAAAGTATGCTGTGCATAGGTATAGAGGCTTTCGCTATTAAAGGCATCATCTTCTTTTGTGACTACCTGGCGGCTGCGAATCATCCAGTCACTAAAATTCAGCCCCTCTTCAAGTGCAGCCTGAGAGTACGTACTCGAGTCACTTGATGAGTCATTATGCGTGCTGAAAAGAGTATAATTAAATAATCCTGCGGTCCCGCCTGTGACATAGGGGATCTGTGCCTTATCGCTCATGGCCAGCGCCTCTTCAGGGACGACAATGTCCAGCCGCTCCTCTCCGGGAAGAGGTGTAATAACGGCTGTCGGATAATCTTTTTGATAGTCGTAGCACTCTTCAGACGCAGGCTGAGCATCCGCCTGATCTGGGGCGCTTTCGCCCAGGCCTGAAGGCACGTTGAGACCGGCACTGTTTAAAAAATCCCGATCGACACAGAGCTGTCCCTGGCTGCCAAACCGCGCCGTGACGGTTCCACGATCGTTACCATTCACATGCAAAGCGAGGGGATGCCTTCCTGGCATAAACTTTGCTGAATCAGCAAAATATTTCCCCAAAGCACTGTCCAGTCCGCGGTTTTTGAGCGTTTCGATGTCAAACCCGTTTGTCGTGCCTTCAGCTCTGGATTTTGCGACAGGCAGAGCGAGGATGAGTATCACAATACAAAGCTGAGACAATTTGAACGGGTTTGACCGGCGATTCGTTGACATAGGGGTTAGGATTCTGGATTGAACAGCCATGTATTAATGGGTTAATGAAGCGATGTAGTCGTCAACTTTCACACCATAGCGGCTCACCGGTGCGATTTTTACCTGACTGTCTGCACTTATTTCTTTCTTCATCTCCACTGTCAGCGTTTTGCCCGGCAGGATGTACGTTTGTTTCATTGATGCCGTGTTATTCGAAGGCAGCGTGGTCACTGTGGGTTGAAAGCGAACGACATAAGGGCTGGGGTTGGTTAACGTAAGCTGTTTACCCTTGGCCTTATAGGTCAACAGAGTCCACGCATTCTGTACTTCCGGCAGATTGGTCGGATGAATAATGACAGGAAGATTCTGGCGAATGCTGAAACCCACTTTATTTTTACCCGGGGTATTTTGAGGAATACCTTCAAAAATAACCCGTTTCAGATGTTCAGTGGTTAACGGCGCGTCTGTCTGAAGTACAAATCGCACGTGCTGAGTCTGGTTTCCTTCAACCCGCGTTACCGGCTGAGTAACCAACAAATGGGTGCCAGTATCATCAGGTAGATCCACAACCGTGGTATATAACAGTAAAGGGTTTGCCTCGCTGTTCTTCAGGTTCATACTGCCGCCATTTTCAGCTTCTTTAATCAGGAGCATGGATGTTTCGGGTACGAGACCCATCGCAGCAGCAGGGGCAGAATGTATCGCAAAAGCGGCGAGCATAACAACAGCAGAGGAATAAACATAAAATTTAGATAAGGACATAATTATACTCTATATATCAATTGAGGTTTAAAGAATCATCTTTAAAAAAAAGATAAGAAAATATTTTATATCCCTGGCAAGCGCCTTATTGAAAAATAGAGTTAAAACCTGACATACGTCAGGTTTTAACGAATGTGTCATTCCATATCTAATTATAAATAGAGGACAGAAATGGTTGCGAGGCCATCCAACTCAGTATCGTCTGTGATATTCAGAGTATCTGTACCTTGAATATAAGGGGCAATACTTAAATCAAAAACGCCGACCTTAAATGCAGTGGGGACCGCTGGGTTGGAATCCGTTTTTGAGACGCTGTAAACATATGCTTCTGGCTGTATACCACTTGCTATCATCCCCTTAACCCAACTATTATCGTCTAACATCGTTTTATTCGAAGAAATTATTATCCCGGCGACCCCATCTGCCATAGGGCTTGTCGTGGCGGTGATTTTATAATACCCCAAATTAACACCCCCGGCTGTTTTCCCCATTCCAAAATTATAGCTACTGGCCGTACTAACGCTATCCGCTCTATTATCATCAACAACAAAACCCACCGTTGTGGCAGCGTCACAGGTGATGGTTAACGTAATTGTTTTTGCACGCAACGCATTATCTCCCGTAGCGGTAAGCGTGGATAAACTTGTTTTACCGAAATCAACCACGCCACCATTGCTTAATGTTGGTGTACAGGCTGAATTTGTTAAGGTGCCTTTAACCGTCAGATCAACCGTGGATGCTGCCCAGACGGATGATGTTAAACTGCAAAGGAATAAAGCCAGTAATTTATTTTTCATGCTTAAACTCATTTCATAGTTTCAAGATAAGATTTTTTAGCTCTTCTCAATACAGGAAAGAGCAGGTGAGTGTTATGATAAACATAACAGTGAAGGATGAAGAGTAAATTTGGATCCTATATAAGATTTTAAATAGAACTTTTAGAGTAAAGCGATATGAGCATCGCCTTAAACACGCTAAATAAGTACGCACAGGCGTTGCACACATTGAAGGAACGAAGGAAAACCGCCAACCAGGCGAAGAGTCCAGCCAATGGAAATGTTTTTATATCAGCACGTTGCATAACAACGCGTTCGGCAAACCATGGCTTGTCCTAAATGAGATATTATTTAGGATATAAAAAAATAGCCGTGCGTATTGTTTGTCTGCAAAATCTCAGCGGTCCAATAATGGCGATAGTGTGTATATTACCGTGTCATTAAGCGGAACCTAAAATGCAGACACAACTGACAACAGCGTGCTCGCCCTGTCCGGTGCCAGTGATAACCAGCAAAGTAACAGCCACCTTTTCGGGTCAGGCTGACGCCTCAGCAAACATCGGTTTCGCAAATAATACACAAGACGGGGCGGAGAATTTGTCGATGCAAATCGCCAAGGGTAATGACCGTAGCCAATTTTACAGGGATGTCGATAGCGAAACGGTGACCATCGACAGCAGTGGCAATGCTACCTTTCCGCTTTCAGCACCTGCATACACCGTTAAAACTTCACCTTTCAATGACAGGTGAGTTACGCTCCTGGCGCAATGGGTGACTACGCCAGGCATGACGCATTAAGTGATATTTAATAATTCTGGGGAAGTTTGTTAATGGCGATTAAAATTCCACGCTGAATGACAATATGCTCACCGGTGCGAAGATCGCTGATGATTTTCATAATGCGACTCCGGGAAAGCCCTGTTTTTTCTAAAATGTAGTCACTTGCATTAACTGACAAACGCAGTTCTTCTTTTTCATCCATCAATGCGAAAAGATTGAGGCGAATAAGATCGTAGGTAGAGAGGCCAGCGGAGGTATTATGTGCTTCGACAAGCCGTTTAATTGCGTACATATAGACGTAGGAGGCCTCTTTCCACAATGCAAACTGGTCAATCTTTTCGATCACAGTTGCTACGGGGATCAATTCGTAGCGAATTGCACCACTGGCTTGATAAAACCACCCCTCATTCGCATCGAAAAGCTCATTCATCCCAAACACCATGGGTGCTTGAGCATATCTCATTAATAAATGCCCCTGTTCTCTATAAACAGCTACAGTACCTTCATGCAGCAAGAGACAAACGGGTCCAGCCTGGCTTTCCAGAGAAATCATACGCCGTGCACTCCCGGTACGGATATTCGCCGGATTAGATAGACTATTGATAATCTTGAGTATTGCGTCTTTTGGTTTCATCTGGCTAAGAATCCCAATAAAAAAATCGAATAGGATCACATCTTAATTAAATGATATCAGATAGTATGATATGACGCGAAAAATCATGCGCGTATTTTTTATGTTAAGTATCATCTCAACGTAAGCTATAAACGCCCCCACTAACGGTAAGAGGCCACGGCAGCCTAAGCTCACCAAAAAAACCTTGTCAAAACACGAGGGACCGCGGACCCGAACTGACTTTATGAGGAGCAGTGATAAATTTATGCATTATCTTATTATGGATTATATGTTCATAGACAGAGGTATGGGCCTTAGATACTATAATTAAGAATAAATTTATTTTTAAGTAAAGGAGCCAATTCAATGACAATGTTAAGTTGTTCAGCACTTCAATTTTGTGACCATACTTCCAAAGTTTTAATTTTAAATTCGGATATTGATTTTTGCCAATGGTATCTAAACAGTTATGATTTTAATTGTTTTTCTGACTCGGAAATAAAAGCACTCCTGGTCGAAGTAAAACCAGAGCAGTATCCATGCATACCATTACGATTGGGAAGCAGCCTTGATATCACTTATCTTAGTCTCGAATTGGTAAAGTTATGCATTGAATAAATAACTAACAAAGAAAAAACTCACACACATTGCCTTGTAGGAAAATCGCCCAAAATATATGAGCATTCTTAAAATTATGCAGGGCCGTTGTTTTGCATTGAATACCCATGCCGATCTCTTTACTACTTTTATGTCCCCGTGATAGTGGATATTACCCTATTAATGCTTATCTTAAGTATTCTATTATATGCTTCATTGTTTGTATTTATTTCAGGTAATCATAAGGGAATACCCACATTCGCGGCGTTTGACAAAGGGAGTGATAGTTTTTTAGGTCAACGCTACGATGATTGCGGGGCCTTGTCCAGTTCATCACTGTTATTCGCCAGTTTCTGTGTGATGCTCACCGCTTTATCAATAATCCCTACCGCAGGCGCCGTGCTTGCCAATACACCTGCCATAACATCCCCTAACTAAAATTTATCGCCCCCCACAATTTCGCCGGATAACCTTCTGTTAAGAAACGAACTTTCACTTATCATTTCAGGTGCTGGTGCAGCACGAGTAATGCAGGGGGCATCTGCTGCACTGGTTGGAAGTATGCTTGATAATGAAGATGAAATAATCTCAATGCCACAATCCAGCAATAGACTGGTTTTCCGTGAAGGTGACACTCTCCCGAATGGATTCCTGACCATGCCAGGGAGTAAGCACTAATGGGAGCCAAGGGTAATTATCTATTCAGGGGTGATAAGACTGTTTGCGGTGGCAGAATTCTTGAAGGATGTACCGATCACCCGTTTTTTGATAAAGACATGGCCTGTGAAGGCCATAAAGTAATCCGCATAGACGATGCCGACTCGGTGAAGATAAGAGCATTCTTCGAAGACCTTTGGGACAGCAGTGAGCCAGCCATACAAACATCAAAAATCCCAGAAACTACAAGGAGGAGAGGTCATACCATTGATGAGTATGACGTTACTGGCAGCAACTGCACCACGCATTCAGTTTTAGGGATTAAGTTTGCTGGCTCAAAGGTATTTGAGCACGGTTGCACGTCTACGACGACACAATTACCTATTGAAGCCGAGGAAGATTTCACCGTTCCGGTATCGCTGCAAAGATTTCTCATCGCAAAGGGTGGAGACATGTCCTCAATGCTTGTCGTTGAGATGAACGAAGTATTCAAAGAGCAATACTCTAATTCATGTAACTTACAACCATTCCAGGAAACTCGCGGTGGTGTAGCTCAGCATGTTGCAGCGGAAGGTGCAACCACTGCCGATTCATTCTTTCCGTATTCCGGCGGCACTGTAGATGGCGTTTTAGGGGGATCTTATGGCGATGACGAATAGTTATACTCTTACTTCCATAGTAACTATCCGTGACAACTAACAGTGTACCTCTTGTTGGCAAACCGTCGTTCAATGGTAGAACGATTACAGACAACTAATGTTAAGTAACTTATTGATAGAAAAACACATTTAAGCCAGTTACTGGCGGTGTTTTGCAGCAAGGGGAAAGATCTGGAGCGGGCGAAGGGAATCGAACCCTCGTATAGAGCTTGGGAAGCTCTCGTTCTACCATTGAACTACGCCCGCTTTGAGGTGCGTAAGGCATTATAGACCTTACGCTTTTTCGCACAAGCCACCCAAACGCTAACTGGCGATTAATTAACCGTTTAGCATTTTGGTTTGCTGCCCTGCGCCGGGAGATAACGCTGAGGATCGATTGCGGTTGCACGGTAGCGAATCTGGAAATGCAGGGCAACGGAGCTGGCACCCGTGCTGCCCATCGTCGCGATCTTTTGCCCGGCTTTCACATTTTGCCCGTTATTGACCAGCAATGAGTCGTTGTGCGCATAGGCGGTAATGTAGTCTTCACCGTGCTTAATCATGATCAGATTACCGTAACCGCGCAGCTGATTCCCCACATACACCACCTTCCCTGCTCCGGACGCATAAACCGGCGCACCGCGTGAGCCCGCAATATCGATCCCTTTATTGCCGCCTTCTGCAGTCGAATACGGGGTAATCACTTTACCACTGGCAGGCCAGACCCAGCAGCGCTGCCCTACCGGCGGCCATGACGATTTTGGAACGGCATACGATGGCGTCACCGCAGCAGTTTTGCCGCTCTTGGTTGAGGATTTCTTACCTGACGCACTACCGCCATTCACCTTAAGCTTTTGGCCCACCTCGATTGTGTAGGGAGGTGAAATGCTATTGAGACGCGCCAGATCCTTCACGCTGGTGCCCGTCGCACGAGAAATGCGATACAACGTGTCACCGCGCTTAACGGTGTACACCGAACCGGAATAACTGCCCATGTCAGATGATTTACTGCCAGAACAGCCCGCCAGCAGCAATGCCAGCGCCAGGCAGAAAATAGCACTCAGGGGATTTCTCGTCAGGCTTCCTGCGAACAAAACGGATCCTTGGTCAAGGTAAATGGCATCCTATGATAACAGCCTAAATCCTGTTGCCAACTTTTGCCGTTAATCCGCATTTAAGCTCGGGGCGACAACTCGTTTGCTGGAGAGTGAGATATAATTTCGCCGTCCCGTCGTTCGGGTACTGGAGTCTGAATGAGCATACAAGAACACGTCATTTTGGTTAACGACCAGGGAGAGGTTGTTGGCACTCAGGAGAAGTACGCTGCGCACACTTCTCACACCTCACTGCATCTGGCTTTCTCGTCGTGGCTGTTTAACGATCGGGGTCAATGCCTTGTGACCCGCCGCGCATTGAGCAAAAAAGCCTGGCCTGGCGTTTGGACAAACTCGGTCTGCGGCCATCCACAAATCGGCGAAACCACTGAACAGGCGATAGCGCGCCGCTGCCTTTTCGAAGTCGGCGTAGAGATCGCGCAGCTCACGACGATCGCAGCGGATTTCCGTTACTGCGAAATCGATCCCTCAGGCATCGTTGAAAACGAAATTTGCCCGGTGTTTGCGGCACAGATTATCAGCCCAGTCAAGGTGAATCCAGATGAAGTAATGGATTATCAGTGGGTTGAACTGACATCAGTGTTACGCGCTCTGGAGGCCACGCCGTGGGCCTTCAGCCCGTGGATGGTTTCGGAAGCGGCTAACGCTTCTGAAAAGCTCAAACACTTCGCCGATAACGTAAAGGCATAAAAAAAGCCCCGACGCGATAAACGTCGGGGCTTTTTAGATCGTTACGACCTTATTTTACCGGACGCATCGCCGGGAACAGGATCACATCACGGATGGTGTGGCTGTTGGTAAACAGCATCACCATACGGTCGATGCCAATACCCAGACCCGCCGTTGGCGGCAAGCCGTGTTCCAGGGCAGTCACGTAGTCTTCGTCGAAGAACATCGCTTCATCATCGCCTGCTGCTTTCGCATCAACCTGATCCTGGAAGCGCTGCGCCTGATCCTGCGCATCGTTCAGCTCGCTAAAGCCGTTACCGATTTCGCGGCCACCGATGAAGAACTCAAAGCGGTCAGTGATTTCCGGGTTTTCGTCATTACGACGCGCCAGGGGAGACACTTCAGCAGGGTATTCAGTGATGAAGGTTGGCTGAATCAGATGCGCTTCTGCCACTTCTTCGAAGATCTCAGTCACGATACGACCCTGACCCCAGCTCTTCTCAACTTTGATACCGATGCTTTCCGCGATTGCTTTCGCAGAATCGTAGTTATCCAGATCGGCCATTTCGGTTTCTGGACGGTATTTCTTGATCGCTTCGCGCATGGTCAGCTTCACGAACGGCTTACCAAAGTCGAACACTTCGTCGCCGTAAGGCACTTCCGTGGTGCCCAGAATATTCTGCGCCAGGGTGCGGAACAGAGACTCGGTCAGCTCGATCAGATCTTTGTAATCCGCGTACGCCATATAGAGCTCCATCATGGTGAACTCTGGGTTATGGCGAACGGAAATACCTTCGTTACGGAAGTTACGATTAATTTCGAACACGCGTTCGAAGCCGCCAACCACCAGACGCTTCAGGTACAGTTCCGGCGCGATGCGCAGGTACATGTCCAGGTCCAGCGCATTGTGATGGGTGACGAACGGACGCGCAGAAGCGCCACCCGGAATCACCTGCATCATTGGCGTTTCGACTTCCATAAAATCACGGCCAACCATGAACTGACGGATGCCCGCCATAATCTGGGAACGGATTTTGAACGTTTTGCGGGATTCATCGTTAGAGATGAGATCCAGGTAGCGCTGGCGATAGCGCGCTTCCTGATCCTGCAGACCGTGGAATTTATCCGGCAACGGACGCAGCGCTTTGGTCAGCAGGCGCAGTTCAGTGCAGTGTATAGAGAGTTCACCCGTCTTGGTCTTGAACAGCTTGCCTTTCGCGCCAAGGATGTCGCCCAGGTCCCACTTTTTGAACTGCTCGTTATAAATGCCTTCTGGCAGATCGTCGCGGGAAACGTACAGCTGAATACGACCACCGACGTCCTGCAACGTCACGAAGGACGCTTTACCCATGATACGGCGGGTCATCATGCGGCCTGCAACGGACACTTCTACGTTCAGCGCTTCCAGCTCTTCGTTTTCTTTTGCATCGAAGTCAGCATGCAGCTGATCGGAAGT
This sequence comes from Lelliottia sp., assembly GCF_045627565.1. Lineage (NCBI taxonomy): Bacteria > Pseudomonadati > Pseudomonadota > Gammaproteobacteria > Enterobacterales > Enterobacteriaceae > Lelliottia > Lelliottia sp. Next base: position 142,437 of record NZ_JAZQNX010000039.1, read on the forward strand.
GTGATCGCGACGAAAATCGTTCGGGAATGGAATCCCCTGCTCACGCAGTGCAGCCAGCTTTTCGCGACGTGTTTTCAGCTCGTTATTAAGATCGACTACCGCGTCAGTGCCCTGTGCTTGTTGTTCAGACATGTTGGTTCCTCATAACCCTGCTTTCAAACTTGCTTCGATAAATTGATCCAGGCTGCCGTCCAGCACCGCCTGCGTGTTACGGGTTTCAACCCCGGTACGCAAGTCTTTAATGCGGGAGTCATCAAGGACATAAGAACGAATCTGGCTGCCCCAGCCGATGTCAGATTTGTTATCTTCCATCACCTGTTTCTCGGCATTTTTCTTCTGCATCTCCAGCTCATAAAGCTTCGCTTTCATCTGCTTCATGGCCTGGTCTTTGTTCTTATGTTGCGAACGGTCGTTCTGGCATTGCGTTACCGTGTTGGTCGGAAGGTGGGTAATACGCACCGCGGATTCCGTTCGGTTAACGTGCTGACCGCCAGCGCCAGATGCGCGATAAACGTCAATGCGCAAGTCAGCTGGGTTGATTTCGATATCGATATCGTCCTTCACTTCTGGATAGACAAACGCAGAACTGAAAGAGGTATGACGGCGACCGCCTGAGTCGAACGGGCTTTTACGCACCAGGCGATGAACGCCCGTTTCGGTACGCAGCCAGCCGTAAGCATAATCGCCAATGATCTTGATGGTGATGGATTTAAGACCCGCCACTTCACCTTCAGACTCTTCGATAATCTCGGTTTTGAAGCCGCGCGCTTCTGCCCAGCGCAAATACATACGCGCCAGCATGCTCGCCCAGTCTTGCGCTTCTGTTCCGCCAGAACCGGCCTGGATATCAAGATAGCAATCAGCGCTGTCGTATTCGCCGGAGAACATGCGGCGGAATTCAAGCTGCGCCAGTTTCTCTTCTAATACGTCGAGCTCAGCGATCGTTTCGTTGAATGTTTCTTCGTCGTCGGCTTCGACCGCTAATTCCAGCAGACCAGAAACGTCTTCCAGTCCCTGCGTCATTTGATCCAGCGTTTCAACGATGGCTTCGAGGGAGGAACGCTCTTTACCCAGCGCCTGGGCGCGTTCAGGTTCGTTCCAGACGTCCGGCTGTTCCAGCTCGGCGTTTACTTCTTCAAGACGTTCTTTCTTCGCATCATAGTCAAAGATACCCCCTAAGAACGGCGGAGCGCTCCGTAAGGTCTTGAATGCGGTTTTTTACCGGATTAATTTCAAACATGGTCTGTTTTCTTTATTGGACTAGTCAAAATGCGGTGATAAGAGCGGGATTGTACCCAATCCACGCTCTTTTTTATAGAGAATAGTGACGCTAAATTGGTCAGCTTACATCGGCCAGATATGATCGATGATGATTTGCAAACTGCGATTTCCGCGAAACTCATTGATATCCAGTTTGTAGGCCAGTTCGACTTCGCGCACGCCGTTATCAGGCCAAACCGAGGTATCAACGTTGAAGGCAATCCCATCCAGCAGCGGGCCGCCGCCAATCGGTTCAACCATCACTTTTAGATGACGCTCACCCACCAGGCGCTGTTGCAGTAAACGAAAACGCCCGTCAAACAGCGGTTCCGGGAACATTTGTCCCCAGGGGCCCGATTCACGCAGCAGTTGCGCAATTTCCATGGTCATTTCAGCAGGCGTCAGCGCGCCATCAGAAACCACTTCACCCTGCAACAACGCGGGATCGAGCCAGTCAGTCACCAGCGCGCTAAAGAGCCGTTGAAACTCATCAAATTTCGTCTCTTCCAGCGATAAACCCGCAGCCATGGCATGACCGCCGAATTTAATCATCAACCCAGGGTGCAGCGTATCCAGACGCTCCAGCGCGTCGCGCATATGCAGCCCCTGAATAGAACGACCCGAGCCTTTTAGCGTGCCGTCCCCCGCTGGCGCAAACGCGATCACCGGACGGTGAAAACGCTCTTTAATACGCGAGGCCAAAATGCCCACGACGCCCTGATGCCATTCCGGATGGTACATCGCCAGCCCGCCGGGCAGCGTTTCGCTGCTACGCTCAAGTTTTTCACACAGCGTCAGCGCCTCTGCCTGCATCCCCTGCTCAATTTCTTTGCGTGTCTCATTCAACGCATCAAGCTCGTTAGCCAGCACGCGCGCTTCGCCGATGTTGTCGCACAGCAGCAACGCCACGCCAACAGACATATCATCCAGCCGCCCTGCCGCGTTTAGACGTGGGCCCAGAGCAAAACCTAAATCGCTTGCGGCCAGCTTTTGCGCATCGCGGTTGGAAATTTCCAGCAGCGCTTTGATGCCGGGCCGACATTTACCCGCGCGAATCCGGCTCAAACCCTGCCAGGTCAAAATACGGTTATTGGTATCCAGCGGGACAACGTCCGCGACCGTCCCCAGCGCCACCAGATCGAGATACTCCGCCAGATTCGGTACCGCAATCCCGCGCGCCTCAAACCAGCCTTTATCACGCAGTAACGTGCGCAGCGCCAGCATTAAGTAGAACGCTACCCCTACACCCGCGAGCGATTTTGACGGGAAGTCGCAGTCGCGCAGATTGGGGTTAATGATCGCGTCTGCGGCAGGCAAGGTGTCACCCGGCAAATGGTGATCGGTAACGATAACCGGGATCCCTAGCTGGTGCGCCCGATCGACCCCGGCGTGTGACGAGATCCCATTATCGACGGTTAAGATCATCTGGGCGCCACGCGCTTTCGCCTGATCGACCACTTCTGGACTCAGGCCGTAGCCATCTTCAAAGCGATTCGGCACCAGATAGGTGACATTATCGCAGCCGAGTGCGCGCAGGCTGAGCACCGTTAACGCGGTGCTGGTTGCGCCATCGGCGTCAAAGTCACCGACAACGACAATGCGCGTCCCTTCACGTAGCGCGTTGTAAAGCAGCTCGGTCGCCGTTTCTACACCGCTGAGCTGCTGCCACGGCAGCATCCCTTTGACGCTACGCTCAAGTTCGTCGGCATTGCGCACGCCACGTCCCGCATAAAGTCGACGCAGAAGCGGCGAAAGATCGGCAGGTAAATTAACGCTTTCATCCACCTCACGGCGGCGCAGTTGGGTCTTTGCTTTCACGCGAATTATTTACCGCCAGTCTGTTTCTGGTGCGCGTCGAGAAACTCTTTCATCTCTTTCGGCCCCTGGTAACCCGGCACGACGTAACCGTTGCTCAGCACGATGGCAGGCGTTCCGGTCACGCCGAACTGCACGCCCAGCGCGTAATGGTTCGCAATGTCGATGTCGCAAGACGCCGGTTTCACGCCTTTGCCGTTCATCGCATCATCAAACGCTTGTTTCGGATCTTTGGCACACCAGATAGCTTTCATGTCCTGCTCTGGCTGGCTCTGAAGACCCGCACGTGGGAAGGCCAGATAACGCACGGTGATCCCCAGCGCGTTGTAGTCTTTCATCTCTTCATGCAGCTTGTGGCAATAGCCACAGGTGATATCAGTGAAAACGGTAATGACGTGTTTTTCCTGCGCTGCTTTGTAGACAATCATCTCTTTTTCGAGCGCATTCAGGTTTTTCATCAGCAACTGATTAGTGATGTTGACGGGCTGCGCACCACTGACGTCATACATTGGACCTTGAACGAAATGCTTGCCGTCTTCGGTAACGTAGAGCACACCGCTGTTCGTCAGTACCGTTTTCATTCCGGCTACGGGTGCAGGCTGGATATCACTGCTGGTCACGCCGAGTTTGGCCAGTGACTGCTTGATTGCCGCATCGTCAGCATGAGCAAAGCCCGCCCAGGATGCAGCCAGCAGAGAGAACAGCGCTAAAGATTTTTTCATTTTCGATCCTATGACTATGTGTCGGCACTCACGCTCGCGGGTGGTGCTGTTGGTGTAGCTGCCGCAACCGTTCTGTTGCAACGTGGGTATAGATTTGCGTGGTTGACAGGTCACTGTGTCCCAGCAACATCTGTACGACGCGCAAATCAGCGCCATGATTGAGCAAGTGCGTTGCGAAGGCATGGCGCAGAACATGCGGCGAAAGTTTTTCACTGTCGATACCCGCCAGTGTGGCGTAATGTTTTATGCGATGCCAGAAGGTTTGTCGTGTCATTTGTTGCGCGCGCTGACTGGGAAACAGAACATCAATAGAAACGCCGTTCAGAAGCCATGGTCGACCATGCTCCAGATAAGTCTCCACCCAGTACACCGCCTCTTCGCCAAGCGGGACCAGACGTTCTTTGTTTCCTTTACCTATTACGCGGACCACGCCCTGACGCAGGCTGATATCGCTCATCGTCAAACCCACCAGTTCCGAGACGCGTAAGCCCGTGGCGTAAAGCACTTCAAGCATGGCTTTATCGCGTAACTCCAGCGGCACGTCAACCGTAGGCGACTGTAATAATCTGTCCACTTGTGCTTCGCTGAGATCTTTAGGTAAACGCTGCGGCAGCTTGGGGGACGCCAGTAGCGCACTCGGATCGTCAGCGCGAATCTTCTCGCGATACAGATGCTGAAAAAGGCGTCGCATTGCGCTGAGCAAGCGCGCTGAACTGGTGGCTTTGTAGCCGCCGTCCATACGTTCGGCCAGTAGCGCCTGGAGATCGTCACGTTGTGCCTGTTCCAGGGACAAGCCACGGTGCGCGAGCCATTCCGCCAGCATCGTTAAATCGCGACGATAGGCGCTCAGCGTGTTCTCCGCCAGGTTCTTCTCTAGCCAGAGCGCATCGAGAAATTGTTCGATGAGTGCGAGATCCTTTTCCACGTCTGCTCCTGTGATTCAGCCCTCGGCCATTATGACGTAATGGTACAGCTTTCTGGTACACTACGCGCAAAGTCAAAGCAAGTATTGAGAAGTTTACGCGATGAATATTGGTCTGTTTTATGGTTCCAGCACCTGCTATACCGAGATGGCAGCGGAGAAAATTCGCGACATTATCGGCCCTGAACTGGTGACTCTCCACAATCTTAAAGACGATGCGCCCACCGAAATGGAACAGTACGATGTACTGATTTTAGGCATTCCGACCTGGGATTTTGGTGAGATACAGGAAGACTGGGAAGCCATTTGGGAGCAGCTCGATTCACTCAACCTGGAAGGCAAAATCGTTGCGCTTTACGGCATGGGCGATCAGTTAGGATATGGCGAGTGGTTCCTTGATGCGCTCGGTATGCTGCACGATAAACTTGCCCCAAAAGGCGTTCATTTTATCGGCTACTGGCCAACAGAGGGCTACGAGTTCACCAGTCCAAAACCGGTGATTGCTGATGGCCAGCTGTTTGTGGGCCTGGCGCTGGACGAAACCAACCAGTACGATCTCAGTGACGAACGCCTGCAAAACTGGTGTGAACAAATTCTGGGTGAAATGGCGGAAAAATTTAGCTAATCCGCTATCGACCGGGCGTCGGTTGCTGTAAAACCATCCGACGCAAATCTCGCCACTCGTCAGAATCCATACTGTCCGCCGAAAGCCATAAATGCTGGCTTCGTCCGCCTTGCACGTCACGCAAGCGAAACATCATGCCAAAACTCAGCATCCAGGGCGTACCAACGATTTCCCACTCTTTACCTTGCCAACGTAGACGCGAGTCCATCAGCAGCTTGATTTCGCCCTGACAGGAATTGATACGTCGCTGGCTGCGCACGCTGTCGAACACGACTAGCGAGAGTAATAGCATCCATAGCGGGGTGTAGCTAAGGGGCCACGGCATCAGCAAAACAAAGGCCGCAACCATTCCGTGGAGTAACAAAGACATCCACTGTGAGCGCCACGAAACGCGCAGATCAGATTGCCACAGGACCACGTTCCCGATTCCGTGTTTGAATTAATTGCACCATCCGTTGCAACTCGGTGTCGGCGGGTTTGCCGTGATTCATCAGCCAGTTGAATAAATCAGGATCGTCACTTTCAAGAAGGCGAATAAATAGACGCTTATCGTCGTCGCTTAAGCTGTCGTACTCATACTCGAAGAATGGCATGACGGAAATATCAAGTTCGCGCATGCCGCGACGGCAAGCCCAGTGAATACGAGCTTTATTGCTAATGTCCATGTTGATTTCCTGCTAAACGTTTCTTCTACCTCTAAGAGGGACGATTTCTAGTGTAACGTGTTTTTTGCCGTTCCATTACAGGAAAATCACTGACTGGAAGCACGCTTCCAGAAAAATCCCCTATAAAGAGAGCGGATTACTCTGTTTTGCGTGACGCAACGCAGAACGCTAATAAGGCACAATTGGGCTGCTGAAAGCGCTTGCAATGACTGCTGTCTCTTTTACCATTAGGCATTAACAAAGCGTTAAGCAATTCAGGATATCACTATGGCTTTTAACCCATTTCCTCCTCGCCAGCCTGTCGCCTCTGCGCGTCTGCCGCTGACGCTTATTTCTCTTGATGACTGGGCTCTGGCGACGATTTCTGGCGCTGACAGTGAAAAATATCTTCAGGGTCAGGTCACTGCCGACGTTGCCCAGTTAGGCGAGCATCAGCATCTGCTGGTGGCGCATTGCGATCCCAAAGGGAAGATGTGGAGCAATCTACGTCTGTTCCGTCGTCAGGACGGTTTTGCCTGTATCGAACGCCGTAGCTTGCGAGATGCACAGCTGACTGAACTAAAAAAGTACGCGGTTTTCTCCAAAGTGACGATCGTTGCAGATGACGAAAATGTGCTGCTTGGCGTTGCCGGTTTTCAGGCACGCGCGGCGCTGAAAAATCTCTTCAGCGCGCTGCCGGATGCGGATAAACCGTTGATCAACGATGGCGTAACCTCGCTTCTGTGGTTTGAACACCCAGATGAGCGCTTCCTGCTGGTCACGGATGTGGCGACGGCGGATCGCGTGACCGAGGCGCTGCGTGGCGAAGCGCAATTCAACAATAGCCAGCAGTGGTTAGCGCTGAATATTGAAGCGGGTCTGCCGATCATTGATGCGGTAAACAGTGCACAATTTATTCCGCAGGCAACCAATATTCAGGCGCTCGGCGGCATCAGCTTTAAAAAAGGCTGTTATACCGGTCAGGAGATGGTAGCCCGGGCAAAATTCCGCGGGGCGAACAAGCGCGCGCTGTGGTATCTGGCAGGAAACGCCAGCCGTGTGCCGGAAGCCGGTGAAGATCTTGAGCTGAAAATGGGTGAAAACTGGCGTCGCACAGGTACTGTGCTTGCCGCGGTTCAGCTTGATGACGGACGCGTGTTAGTCCAGGTTGTCATGAATAATGATATGGAAGCTGACAGCGTGTTCCGCGTGCGTGACGATGCCAGTACATTAAGCATCCAGCCGCTGCCGTATTCATTAGAAGAGTAATGCTTTGCCCGGCAGTGCCTTCATTGCCGGGCGTTCAAAACGCTACACCTGCGCAACGTACAAATAAATCGCCAGGAAATGACACACGCTCCCGCCCAACACAAAGCCATGCCAAATAGCGTGGTTATACGGAATACGTTTACAGACGTAAAAAATCACGCCGAGTGAATAGATAATCCCTCCCAACGCCAGCAACGTCACACCACCCGCGTCCAGTTTTGTCGCCAGTTGATATACCACGATCAGTGACAGCCAACCCATCGTCAGATACGTCACTAGCGAAAGCACTTTAAACCGGTGCGCAATCGTAAGCTTAAACAAGATACCGAGCAGCGCCAGACCCCAGATGACGATCATCAGGCCACGTGATAAAGGCGAATTTAACCCCACCAGCAAAAATGGGGTATAGGTTCCGGCAATCAGGAGATAGATAGCGCAGTGATCAAATTTCTTAAGCCAGATTTTGGCCCGCTGGTGCGGAATGGCGTGATACAGCGTTGAGGCGAGAAAGAGCAGAATCATACTCCCGCCATACAGGCTGTAGCTGGTGATAGCTAGCGCATTGGCGTTTGTATCAACCGCCTGCACCAGCAGAAGCACCAAACCGACAATACCAAAAACGAGACCAATACCATGGCTAATACTGTTGGCTATTTCCTCAGCCAGTGAATATCCCTGTGCAACGATTGGTTTGCTCACTATAGGAAACTCCAGGATAACAGAAGATAAAAATGTATCGCAAAACTATGCTAACTGAGAACGATTCCAGTGAACACCTGTTAGCTAAAATAAACACCGCTTCCAGAATAATCCATTAAAATCATTACATTGACGTTAAAACTCACCTAACGACTGTTCTTTTTTGTTAAAGACATTTGAATTCAATCACATAAAACTGGGACTGGTTAGGGTAAATCTCGGCGATGACCTCTTTAAGCGTTTCCAGCGACATGTTTTCCTGCTGCGCATGTTTTTCAGTTAACGCATCTAGCGTCACCGTCGATGTGCGGATGACCTCAATCGTGCAAAAGTAGCCCTCATCCTCATAGCGCCCAACGCGCAGAATATCGCCTGCGGTAAAGTGTGATTCTGAGTCGTCGCGGATGGTGATGGTTTTTCGCCCGGCCAGAATGTCTTCCTGAAAGCGCTGAAAAAAAGTGATGTCGTTTGGCTGCATGGTATTATTCCCTGAAGATAAAGTCTGATGAGTGAGTTTAGCCATCGTGAGCATGTTCTCCCATTCTGCCATTGCCAGTCTCAACAATCTTGAGATGATGGTTTACAACTATGCTATCAAAAACCGCGACAAGGTCACGTACATGACCATCCGCGAACTGGCGGACGCGGCGGGAGTCTCCACAACCACAGTGCTGCGTTTTTGCCGTAAGCTCAACTGTGAAGGCTATTCTGAATTCCGTCTGCGCTTTAAATTATATTTAGAGAATAATGAACCCCAACAGGCTAATTTCGGTGCCAGTGAAATTATCAGTTTCTTCCGCAGCGTCAATAATGAAGAATTTGATTCATTATTAGCGCAAGCGGTTGATATTATATTATCGTCCGAACGTATTATATTTGTTGGCGCAGGGACCTCTGGTTCGCTGGCAAAATATGGTGCACGATTCTTTTCAAATATTGGTAAATTCAGCAATCATATCGACGATCCCTATTTCCCGGTTACCAACGATATGGCGAAAAATGCGCTGGCGATTGTGCTTTCTGTTTCTGGTGAAACCGAAGAGATCCTGCGCTTCGCCAGCCAGTTCAGCCTGCACAACTGTAAAGTGCTGTCCATCACCAGCCATGAGCACTCTCGTTTGGCAAAACTTGCCGACTTTAATCTCTCATGGCATGTGCCGCAAACCCGTATTGGCGGCGTCTACGATATAACCACTCAAATCCCGGTTATTTATATTCTTGAATCATTAGGCCGGAAACTGGCGAAGAAACTGGCGGAATAAAACAGGCTGTTTTTTTGATGTAACAAATCACATAAGTCGCCATTTGTTATATCGTGACATTTAATTCCGCTTTGCTAGACTCGAATACAACAGCAACAATTCGAGACTCGCTAATATGAAAAAACTCACCTTACCAAAAGACTTTTTATGGGGCGGCGCGGTCGCTGCTCACCAGGTTGAAGGCGGTTGGAACAAAGGCGGCAAAGGCCCCAGCATTTGCGATGTGCTGACCGGCGGCGCGCACGGCGTTCCGCGCGAAATCACGCAGGAAGTGATCGAGGGAAAATATTACCCGAACTACGAAGCCATCGACTTCCACGGTCATTACAAAGAAGACATCAAGCTCTTTGCAGAGATGGGCTTCAAATGCTTCCGAACCTCAATCGCCTGGACGCGTATCTTTCCGAAAGGCGACGAAACCCAGCCGAATGAAGAAGGGCTGAAGTTTTACGACGACATGTTCGACGAACTGTTGAAGTACAACATCGAACCGGTCATCACCCTCTCCCACTTCGAAATGCCGCTGCATCTGGTGCAAGAATACGGCGGCTGGACCAACCGTAAAGTGGTGGATTTCTTCGTGCGTTTTGCCGAAGTGGTCTTCGAGCGCTACAAAACCAAGGTCAAATACTGGATGACCTTTAACGAAATCAATAACCAGCGCAACTGGCGCGCGCCGCTGTTTGGTTATTGCTGTTCTGGCGTGGTGTACACCGAGCATGAAAACCCGGAAGAGACCATGTACCAGGTGCTGCACCATCAGTTTGTGGCCAGCGCGCTGGCGGTCAAAGCCGCGCGTCGTATTAATCCAGAGATGCAGGTCGGCTGCATGCTGGCGATGGTGGCGCTCTATCCGTTCTCCTGCAAACCCGAAGACGTAATGTTTGCTCAGGAATCTATGCGTGAACGCTATGTCTTTACCGACGTCCAGCTGCGCGGCTACTACCCGTCCTACGTGCTAAACGAATGGGAGCGCCGCGGTTTCTCAATCAAAATGGAAGCCGGCGACGAACAGATCCTGCGTGAAGGCACCTGCGCTTACTTAGGTTTTAGCTATTACATGACCAATGCGGTCAAAGCGGAAGGCGGGACAGGCGATGCGATTTCCGGCTTCGAAGGCAGCGTGCCAAACCCACATGTGAAAGCGTCCGACTGGGGCTGGCAGATTGATCCGATAGGATTACGCTATGCGCTGTGTGAACTTTACGAGCGCTATCAGAAACCGCTGTTTATCGTGGAAAACGGTTTTGGCGCTTACGATAAAGTGGAAGACGACGGCAGCATCAACGATGACTACCGCATCGATTACCTGCGCGCTCACGTCGAAGAGATGATCAAAGCGGTCACCTATGACGGGGTAGACCTGATGGGCTATACGCCATGGGGCTGCATCGACTGCGTGTCATTCACCACCGGTCAGTACAGCAAGCGTTACGGCTTTATCTACGTGAACAAACACGACGACGGGACTGGCGACATGTCGCGTTCCCGTAAGAAAAGTTTCGAGTGGTACAAAGCGGTGATCGCCAGCAACGGCGAAACCCTCTGAATTTCATTCCCTCTCCCCGATGGGGAGAGGGAAAATTATTTCCCGCCCGCTAATTCCAGAAAACTGCCCGTCACGTAAGACGCCTTTTCGCTCAGCAGCCAGACTATCGCCTGTGCCACCTCTTCGGGCTGGCCGCCGCGCTGCATCGGTAACAGAGATTTCACCCGATCCACGCGCTCTGGTTCACCGCCAGAAGCATGAATGTCGGTATAAATTAGCCCTGGACGCACGCAGTTCACGCGAATACCCTGCGCCGCCACCTCCAGCGATAACCCGATGGTCAACGAATCTACCGCACCTTTCGAGGCGGCATAATCGACATACTCACCGGGAGCCCCAAGACGCGACGCCGCAGACGACACGTTCACTATCGCCCCGCCTTTGCCGCCGTGTTGATGAGACATGCGTTTCACCGCTTCGCGACAGCAGAGAAAATAGCCCGTCACGTTGGTGGCTAATACGCGATTGATACGCTCGGCGGTGAGGTTTTCAATCGTGCTTTGTTCAAACAAAATGCCAGCGTTGTTGACCAGTGCAGCCAGCGGTTCGCCTTCACGGTCCAGGCTTTCGAACATCGTCATCACCTGCGTTTCGTCGCTGATATCAGCGCGTAGCGCAAAGGCTTTGCCGCCGGACTCGGTGATTTGATTGACCACATCCGTCGCGGCTTTGATGTTGTGATGATAATTCACCGCCACCGTGTAGCCTTCGCGCGCCAGTTGCAGCGCGGCCGCTTTACCAATTCCGCGGCTTGCGCCGGTAACAAGAGCAATAGCCAATAGACGTCCCTCCAAAATAAAAAAGCCGGGCATCACTCGCCCGGCTTAAGCAGTCACGTTAAGTATTACTGGTATTCGCTCATTGGCACGCAGGAGCAGAACAAATTGCGGTCGCCATAAACGTCATCAAGACGTTTCACCGTCGGCCAGTATTTGTTCGCCATGCCCGCCGGGAAGACCGCCACTTCGCGGGTATAACCGTGATGCCACTCCGCTATCAGCTCGTTTTGAGTATGCGGCGCATTGACTAACGGGTTATCTTCAAGCGTCCATTCGCCCTGCTTCACGCGGGTAATTTCGTTGCGAATCGCCAGCATCGCTTCGATAAAGCGATCCAGTTCGACTTTGCTTTCTGACTCGGTCGGCTCAACCATCAGCGTGCCCGCTACCGGGAACGACATGGTTGGCGCATGGAATCCATAGTCAATCAGGCGCTTGGCGATATCCAGTTCGCTGATCCCGGTGTCGTCTTTCAACGGACGAATATCCAGAATGCATTCGTGCGCCACGCGGCCATCACGACCGGTATAGAGCACCGGATAGGCGTCTTTCAGACGAGTGGCAATATAGTTGGCGTTCAGAATCGCCACCTGGCTTGCCTGCTTCAGCCCTTCCGCGCCCATCATGCGGATATACATCCAGCTGATTGGCAGAATGGATGCGCTGCCAAACGGCGCCGCAGAGACCGCGCCCTGACGGGTCAACATACCTTCGATTTGCACCACGCTGTGGCCTGGAACAAACGGTGCCAGGTGCGCCTTTACGCCAATCGGACCCATACCTGGGCCGCCGCCACCGTGCGGAATACAGAAAGTTTTATGCAGATTCAGGTGCGAAACGTCCGCGCCGATAAAGCCCGGAGAGGTAATGCCCACCTGCGCGTTCATGTTTGCGCCATCGAGATACACCTGGCCGCCGAACTGATGCACAATCTCGCACACTTCACGGATGGTTTCTTCGTACACCCCGTGGGTGGACGGATACGTGACCATAATGCAGGACAGTTTTTCGCCCGCGTTTTCGGCTTTGGCACGCAGATCGGTCAGGTCGATATTGCCGTTTTTATCGCACGCGACGACAACCACTTCCATTCCCGCCATCTGCGCGGATGCAGGGTTAGTGCCGTGCGCAGAGCTTGGGATCAGGCAGATATCGCGATGACCTTCGTTGCGGCTTTCGTGGTAATGACGAATCGCCAGCAGGCCCGCGTACTCACCCTGCGCGCCGGAGTTGGGCTGCATGCACAGTGCGTCATAGCCGGTCAGCTTCACCAGCCAGTCGGAGAGTTGATTGATCATCTGATGGTACCCTTCCGCCTGGTCTGCCGGGCAGAACGGGTGCAGCTCAGAGAATTCAGGCCAGGTAATCGGGATCATTTCTGCGGCGGCGTTCAGCTTCATGGTGCAGGAACCCAGCGGAATCATCGCCTGATTCAGCGCCAGATCTTTGCGCTCCAGAGAGTGCATATAACGCATCATCTCGGTTTCGCTGTGATAGCGATTGAACACCGGGTGAGACAGAATCGCGTCATCGCGCAGCATGCTTTCCTGAATAGAGCGGCTGTCGTGCGCCACTTCTTTATCCAAGGCATCGACGTCAAGTCCGTGCGCATCGCCAAGCAGGACGTTAAACAGATTTTGCACGTCCTCGCGGGTCGTGGTCTCATCCAGCGTGATGCCGACGGCGTTGAGAATATCGCTACGCAGGTTGATCTCTGCGGCTTCGGCGCGCGCCAGCACACCGGCTTTATCCGCGACTTCAACACACAGGGTGTCAAAGTAATGGGCATGGCGCAGCTTCAGACCTTTTTGCTGTAACCCGGTAGCCAGAATATCCGCAAAGCGATGAATGCGGGTCGCGATGCGCTTCAGGCCCACTGGACCGTGGAATACCGCATACAGGCTGGCGATATTGGCCAGCAGCACCTGAGAGGTACAAATATTGGAGTTGGCTTTTTCGCGACGAATATGTTGTTCGCGAGTCTGCATCGCCATGCGTAGCGCGGTATTCCCGGCAGCATCTTTCGACACACCGATAATGCGGCCAGGCATGGAGCGTTTGAATTCATCTTTTCCGGCGAAGAATGCCGCGTGCGGGCCACCGTAGCCCATCGGCACGCCAAAGCGCTGTGCGGAACCGAAAACAATATCTGCGCCCTGTTTGCCTGGGGCCGTTAACAGCACCAGCGCCATAAAATCGGCCGCCACGCTGACAACAATTTTGCGCGATTTCAGCTCGGCAATAAGCGCACTGTAGTCGTGCACTCCACCGGTGGTGCCGACTTGCTGCAACAGCACGCCAAAGACATCCTGATGATCCAGCACTTTATCAGCATCATCGACAATCACGTCAAAACCGAAGGTTTCGGCACGCGTACGCACAACGTCCAGCGTTTGCGGATGAACGTCAGCCGCAACGAAGAAGCGATTAGCATTCTTGAGCTTGCTGACGCGTTTTGCCATCGCCATCGCTTCGGCTGCGGCAGTCGCTTCATCCAGCAAAGAGGCCGAGGCGATGTCCAGTCCGGTCAGATCCAGCGTGACTTGCTGGAAGTTCAGCAGCGCTTCCAGACGCCCCTGAGAGACTTCCGGCTGATACGGTGTATAGGCGGTGTACCAGCCCGGATTTTCCAGCATGTTACGCAGAATAACCGGCGGCAACTGCACAGGGGTGTAACCCATGCCAATGTAAGACTTAAAGCGCTTGTTGAGACCGGCAATGGCCTTCAGTTCCGCCAGCGCAGCAAATTCCGTTGTCGCCTCGCCCACTTGCGGTGGCGTGGCGAGCTGAATGTCTTTCGGCACGATCTGGCCAATCAGTGCGTTTAACGAATCCGCGCCAACTGTCTTCAGCATCTCCTGCTGTTGCTGAGCATCCGGCCCAATGTGACGTTCAATGAAGGCGCCACGGTTTTCAAGCTGGCTTAAAGTCTGTGTCATGAGCGATGGTTCCTGAAACGTGCGGTGAATCGATGTAGAAATCGTGATTGTCTTGCCTTGATACGCTAAAGCATTCGCGTTGCAGGAAGGCGGCGACGCTGCGAATCCTCAGGAGCTTACATAAGTAAGTGACTGAGGTGAGTGAGGACGCGTACGCACCTGCAACGTGAAGGATGACGCGTATTTACTCGTTTTCTAGCAGAGCGGCATAGGCCGTCGCATCCAGCAGCGCTTCCACTTCCGCTTCGTCAGCCGCTCGGATTTTGAAAATCCAGCCGTCGGTGTACGGGTCGCTGTTCACCAGCTCCGGGGAGTCGCTCAGCGCATCGTTGACGGCAACGATTTCGCCGCTCACGGGTGCGTAGATGTCAGATGCGGCTTTAACAGATTCCGCAACCGCACAGTCGTCGCCCGCACTCACGGTCGTGCCGACGTCTGGCAGGTCGACAAACACCATGTCGCCGAGCAGCTCTTGCGCATGCTCGGTGATGCCCACGGTGTAGGTTCCGTCGGCTTCTTTGCGCAGCCATTCGTGTTCTTTACTGTATTTCAGTTCTGCTGGCACATTGCTCATTGGAATTCTCCTGATAAAAAATGATTAGGCGACCGGCTTACCGGCGCGAACAAAAATTGGTTTAGTCACGTTAACGGGCATTTCTCGGTTGCGGATCTGCACAATGGCGGTTTCGCCAATGCCGGCCGGAACGCGCGCCAGCGCAATGCTGTAGCCTAACGTCGGCGAGAAAGTACCGCTGGTGATCATACCTTCACGCTGATTGCCCAGTTCATCGGTGAATCGCACAGGCAGCTCGTTACGCAGCACGCCTTTTTCGGTCATCACCAGGCCAACAAGTTGATCGGTGCCTTTCTCGCGCTGCATCTCAAGCGCTTCGCGGCCAATAAATTCACGATCGGCGGGTTCCCACGCGATGGTCCAGCCCATGTTGGCGGCCAACGGAGAGACGGTTTCGTCCATTTCCTGGCTGTACAAATTCATGCCTGCTTCCAGACGCAGCGTATCGCGTGCGCCCAGACCCGCAGGTTTGACACCAGCTTCCACCAGTGCGTGCCAGAATTCGGCGGCTTTCTCGTTTGGCATTGCAATTTCGTAACCCGCTTCACCGGTGTAACCGGTGGTGGCGATAAACAAATCGCCCGCCTGCACACCGAAGAACGGCTTCATGCCTTCAGTCGCGTGGCGCTGTTCATCGGTGAATAATGTGGCGGCTTTCGCCTGCGCGTTAGGCCCCTGAACGGCGATCAGCGACAGATCGTCACGAACGGTAACCTCGACGGCGTACTTTTCAGCGTGTTGGGAAATCCAGGAGAGGTCTTTTTCGCGGGTGGCGGAGTTAACAACGAGGCGGAAGAAATCGTCAGTGAAGTAATAAACAATCAGGTCGTCAATGACGCCGCCGGAGGCATTGAGCATGCCGGAGTATAACGCCTTGCCTGGAGTCTTGAGCTTAGCGACGTCGTTTGCCAGAAGATAACGCAAAAACTCCCGGGTGCGGCTCCCGCGCAGATCGACAATGGTCATGTGCGACACATCAAACATACCGGCATCGGTGCGCACGGCATGGTGCTCATCGATTTGTGAGCCGTAATGCAGCGGCATCATCCAGCCATGGAAATCCACCATGCGTGCACCGCATAACGTGTGTTGTTCGTATAAAGGAGTTTGTTGAGCCATCTTGTCCTCGTTGAATAAGCAGGGCTATCTTGTGTTTCGTCTAAAAATCCATCACGAAACCCGGCGTTGGCATCACGCCTGGACGCCGACGCAAACGTTCTCTTTTACCTGAACTTACCACTGAAACTGGGGATTAACCATAAGGCAAAACGGGTCATCACATTAGCTTATGACTAAAAACCAGCAAAAACCCAACAGAATGATTCACTGGTTAAATACAATTACCTCCGAGCAAACGCAATGTTAATTCCAGGTTAGTTAGCTTATGGTGATATTTAATGTGGTAAAAGATGCCGATTTTCCATCATGAAAAAAACGCGAGATTAGATAATCTAATGCGAATTAGAGGGTGAAATTAGAATATTTCAAATGAGAGAAATCTCCCGGCACAGAAGCCGGGAAACGAAAGTGTGATGGGGGTCTAACTTAGCGCAGCCAGTCTGGCAGATCGTTCAAACCCATCGCCTGACGAAGCAGCTGGGGTTTTACACCTGGAAGGGTATCGGCCATTTTCAGACCCAGATCGCGGAGCAGTTTTTTGGCCGGGTTATCGCCCGCAAACAACTCGCGGAATCCCTGCATACCGGCCAGCATCATCGCGGCACTGTGCTTGCGGCTGCGTTCATAGCGGCGCAGATAAAGGTGCTGACCAATGTCTTTCCCTTCACGATGCAAACGACGCAGCTCTTCGATGAGCTCAGCGGCATCCATAAAGCCCAGATTAACGCCCTGTCCCGCTAAGGGATGGATGGTGTGCGCGGCATCGCCCACCAGCGCCAGACGGTGCGCGGCAAACTGGCGCGCGTAACGGCCTGTCAGTGGGAACAACTGACGCTCGCTTTCAAGCGCACACAGACCCAGGCGGTTATCAAACGCCATGCACAGCGCCTGATTAAATTCTTCCGGCGTCACGTCCTGCATCTGCTGGGCTTTTTCCGGGATCAATGACCAGACAATGGAACACAAATGCGGATCGCTCAGCGGCAGAAACGCCAGAATGCCGTTATTGTGGAAAATCTGACGTGCTACGCCACCGTGCGGCTCGGTGGTACGGATCGTCGCGACCATCGCGTGATGACGGTAATCCCAAAACGTCAGTGGGATATCCGCTTTATTTCGCAGCCAGGAGTTCGCACCATCAGCGCCAACAACCAGACGCGCCGTTAACATCTCGCCGCTCTGCAACGTAATGAAAGCTTCGTTCTCGCCCCAGGCCACCTGCTGCACCTGCGCGGGCGCTATCAGCGTCACATCTGAGCTTTGCTGTGCTTTTTGCCACAGCGCGTGATGAACCACCGCATTTTCGACGATGTGCCCCAGATGGCTGTAGCCCATGCTTTCGTCATCAAACGTGATGTGACCAAAGCTGTCTTTGTCCCACACTTCCATACCGTGGTAACAGCTTGCGCGAAACGCCGTGATATCTGACCAGACGCCAAGACGCGTCAGCAACTTTTCGCTGGCGGCATTGATGGCCGATACGCGAAGTTCAGGCGGTGCGTCTGGGGCGACGGGCTGCGGTGGCGTGCTTTCAAGAACCGCAACGCGCAGGCCGCTTCCCTGCAAACCGCAGGCTAAAGCCAGACCGACCATTCCGCCGCCAACAATGGCAACATCAACATTCTGCACTGAGTTAACTCCTTAACGCGCGACCCAACCAAGAGTCCGCTGCGCCAGCACGTTACGTGCCGGAATGAATAGTTCCATCGCCATCAGCCCCGCATTACGTCCGGCCACCAGCGGTGCCCAACGGTTTGCGAATAAATGCACCAGGCCATCGGTGACGCCAATGGTGGCCTCTTTGTCGGTCTGACGACGTTTCTGATATTGGCTGAGTATGGCGTATGCGCCGTAATCATTTTCATCTCGCCACGCCAGTGCCAGCGTCTCTGCCAGGCTCATCACGTCGCGCAGACCCAGGTTAAATCCCTGGCCTGCTATCGGATGCAGCGTTTGCGCCGCATTGCCGACTAACGCGAGGCGATGGGAAATGGATTGCGATGCCGTGGTCAGTGCCAGAGGATAAGCGGCACGCTGCCCCGCATGGGTGATACGTCCAAGCCGCCAGCCAAACGCCTTTTGCAGCTCGTCGCCAAAACGGGCGTCAGACCAGGTCATCACCTCGTCAATGTTGTCCAGCGCGTGACACCAGACCAACGAGCTGCGTCCGTCCGACATCGGCAGCATCGCCAGCGGGCCAAACTCCGTAAAACGTTCAAACGCGCGCCCCTGATGGGCGACAGCGGTAGAAACGTTAGCAATCACCGCCGCCTGACCGTAGGGCTGCTGATGCCATTCAACGCCACACTGGGTGGCGAGTGCGGAACGAGAACCATCGGCAGCGACGAGCAGTTGCCCGTCGAGCGTGTCGCCATTATCAAGCGTGACGCTGACGCTATCCTGAGAACGGGTAAAACTCGCTACTCGCGCCGGACAGTGCAGCCTGACGCCGGGCGCATCCTGCAATAAACGGAACAACCGCAGGCCAACGTCATGCAGCTCAACCACGTGCCCTAGCGCGTCAATGCGGTAATCCTGCGCATCCAGCGTCACGAAACCGGCATGGCCGCGATCGCTGACATGTACGGTGTTGATTGCGGTTGCACGATCGGCAATGGCTTGCCAGATACCCACCCGAGCGAGTTGCTGGCAGGTGCCTTGCGCCAGCGCAATCGCTCGGGCGTCAAACCCCGGGTGATCCGAAATTTGCGGGGCAACGGCTTCGACAAGATGAACAGGCAAGCGCCCCTCGGTGAGCTTAGAAATCGCCAATGCCAGCGTCGCGCCAGTCATGCCTCCACCCACGATGATGACACTCATGCGCGTGCCGCCGCCATCAGCGCTTCGATATCGTCTGCCTTTTTCACCACTTGCGCAGTCATATTTTCGTTACCGGTTTCGGTAATGACGATGTCGTCTTCAATACGGATTCCGATGCCGCGATACTCGGCAGGCACGTCAGCATCTGGGGCTATGTAGAGGCCCGGTTCGACGGTAAGCACCATGCCCGGCTCAAGCGTACGCGAGCGGTCAGGCCCGTAGCCGCCGACATCATGTACATCCAGCCCCAGCCAGTGGCTCAGGCCGTGCATAAAGAATGCGCGATGCGCGTTATCCGCAATGAGCTCATCAATATCGCCGTTGAGAACGCCGATATTGACCAGGCCCGTGACCATTATGCGCACGACTGCGCCCGTCACCTCCTGAATGGACGTACCTGGGCGGAACAGCGTCAGTGCGGTTTCGAGCGATTCCAGAACAATGTCGTAAACGGCACGCTGTGCAGGGGTAAATTTGCCATTCACCGGGAATGTACGGGTGATGTCACCGGCGTAGCCTTTATATTCACATCCTGCATCGATCAGCACTAAATCGCCGTCGCGCAATGCGCTTTCATTTTCGGTGTAATGCAAAATGCAGCCGTTTTCACCGCCGCCGACAATCGTGTTGTATGACGCAAAGCGCGCGCCGTGGCGGGAAAACTCGTGAAGAATTTCGCCTTCAAGCTGATATTCGAACATGCCAGGACGACATTTTTCCATCGCTCGCGTATGCGCCAGCGCGCTGATTTCGCCCGCGCGGCGCATGACGTGTAGCTCTTCTGCCGATTTAAACAGGCGCATTTCGTGAACGATGGGACGCCAGTCGGTGAGCGATGCAGGCGCCGTTAAGTTCTGACGTGAGCCCTTACGCAGCTTATCCAGCGCGGTGAAGACAATGTCGTCTGCATACGCATATTCGCCCTGCGCGTGGTAAACCACATCCAGACCGTTGAGCAATTGATAAAGCTGTTCGTTGATTTCGCTAAAGGCCAGCGCGCGCTCGACACCGAGTTTTTCGGGGGCGGCTTCCTGACCTAAGCGACGGCCAAACCAGATTTCGGCGGTGAGATCGCGAACACGATTGAACAAAACGCTGTGATTATGGGTGTCATCGCTTTTGATCAGCACCAGGACCGCTTCCGGCTCGTTAAAACCGGTAAAGTACCTGAAATCGCTGCTTTGGCGATACGGATACTCGCTGTCGTTGCTGCGCGTCGCTTCCGGTGCGGCAAAAATCAGCGCCGCGCTTCCAGGCTGCATTTTTGCCAACAGCGCCTGGCGACGACGAAGATACTCCTGCTGAGTCATGACACCCTCCTGTGCGTTCTTATTCTTAATGTAATGTCGGTTTGCGAACTTCCGGTGCGGTTGGCTGCGAGCGCGTAAAGGTATCGTGGCACAGCAGCGCAGCGACGCGCACATACTCGATAATCTCTTCGACAGACATTTCAAGCTCTTCCTGGTCTTCGTCTTCGTCGTAGCCAAGCTGGGCAATGTTACGCAGGTCGTCGATGGCTTCACCCGCTTCACCGGTGACTTTATCGAGCTTAGGCTGCGTCACGCCCAAACCTAACAGATAGTGGTTTACCCAACCCGCCAACGCATCGGCGCGATCAAACACGCTAACGTCATCGCCATCAGGCAGATAAAGCTGAAAAAGGAAGCCGTCGTCTTCCAGCGAATCGCTGGTAGCTGAATGCATTTTACGCAGCGTTTCCGCCAGTTCGTGACCAAACGCCAGACCTTCGTTTGTCAGGTCGTGAAGCAGCGGCTGCCATGAGCTGTCGCTGTTTCCGCCGCACAGCATGCCACTGATCAGACCGTGCATTTCAGCAGGGGTCAAACCCACGCCCTGCTGGTTAAGTAACTGGCTTACTTCGTTGTAACCAGGCATTTCGTTCTGTATAGACATGCGCATTCGTCATCGTTGGGAGAATATTCATGATATGCTACCACTTTGGACCCTGGAGATACCAGAAAAGGGCTTGTATCTTCATATCATGGTAGCTATAGTGTCGCCCCTTCGCAGCCCCCGGGCCATGAGCGAAGGTCGCGCAGTCAATAAGCAGGAAGGTGGCATGTCTGCACAACCCGTCGATCTCCAAATTTTTGGCCGTTCGCTGCGAGTGAATTGTCCGCCTGAACAAAGGGATGCTTTGAGTCAGGCTGCGGACGATTTGAATCAGCGGTTGCAAGATTTAAAAGAACGCACTAGAGTCACAAATACTGAGCAGTTGGTTTTCATCGCCGCGTTGAACATCAGCTATGAATTAACTCAGGAAAAAGCGAAGACCCGCGATTACGCGGCGAGCATGGAGCAGCGCATTAAAATGCTCCAGCAGACCATCGAACAAGCGTTGCTTGATCAAGGTCGCACTCCCGAAAGACCGGGACAAAAGTTTGAATAACACTTCGCAGTTGACTATGGTAGAGTGACTGTGAAGAAAAAATTTCTCTGAGATGTTCGCAAGCGGGCCAGTCCCCTGAGCCGATATTTCATACCACAAGAATGTGGCGCTCCATGGTCGGTGAGCATGCTCGGTTCGTCCGAGAAGCCTTAAGACTATGACGACATATTCACCTTGAACCAAGGGTTCAAGGGTTACAGCCTGCGGCGGCATCTCGGAGATTCCCACTCTTCTTACTACCAAACTTCCACCATGACGCAACTTCCTGAAGTTCCAGTATCCCGACAAGAAATCCGTCAGTTCATCCGCAAACAACGTCGCGCATTAACCCCCGATCAACAAGCTCACTTTGCCCAACAAGCCTCGGCTCGCATGATGGCCTATTCGCCCGTTGTGATGGCGCATACGGTGGCGCTGTTTTTGTCCTTTGATGGTGAACTGGATACCCAACCGCTGATCGAACAACTGTGGCGTGCCGGAAAGAAAGTCTATCTGCCCGTCTTACATCCCTTCAGCCCCGGCAATTTACTGTTCCTGCATTATCATCCGCACAGCGAACTGGTTGTGAATCGCCTGAAAATCACTGAACCCAAACTTGATGTGCGCGATGTTTTACCGCTCAACGAACTGGATGTGCTGATTACGCCGCTGGTGGCATTCGACAGATATGGTCAACGCCTTGGAATGGGTGGTGGATTCTACGATCGTACGCTGCAGAACTGGCAGCAGCATGGCTTGCAGCCGGTCGGATATGCGCATGATTGTCAGGGTGTGGACATGCTGCCGGTAGAGAAATGGGATATCCCGCTGCCCGCCGTGGTCACGCCATCAAAAGTGTGGGAGTGGCGATAAAAAAACGGTAACACCCGTTACCGTTTTTACTGTTTTCGCGCTCTTCCGACGAAGAGAAATCAGGTTGCCGCAGATTAGTACAGCAGGCGTGCGCGAATCGTTCCTGGAATAGCCTTCATGCTCAACAGCGCTTTCTCAGCAACATCGTCATCCGCTTCAATATCGATAACCACGTAGCCCATCTGCGCGTTGGTTTGCAGATACTGCGCGGCAATGTTGACGCCCTGCTCGGCAAAAATCTGGTTAATTGCTGTCAGCACGCCTGGGCGATTCTCGTGGATGTGCAGCAAACGACGACCGCCGTGCAGCGGGAGAGACACTTCCGGGAAGTTCACCGCAGAGAGCGTGGAACCGTTATCGGAATATTTGCTCAGCTTACCCGCCACTTCCAGGCCGATATTTTCCTGGGCTTCCTGCGTCGAGCCACCGATGTGCGGCGTCAGGATCACGTTGTCGAATTCTAACAGCGGAGTGGTAAACGGATCGCTGTTGGTTGCCGGCTCCGTTGGGAAGACGTCGATTGCCGCGCCCGCCAGATGCTTACGTCTAAGCGCGTCACACAGCGCTGGAATATCCACTACCGTGCCACGTGCGGCATTAATCAGCAGCGAGCCCGGCTTCATCAGTGCGATCTCTTCTGCGCCCATCATATTCTTGGTAGAGGCGTTTTCCGGCACATGCAGACTCACCACATCGCTCATATTCAGCAAGTCGGAAAGATGCTGCACCTGAGTGGCGTTGCCCAGCGGCAGTTTGTTTTCGATATCGTAGAAGAACACATTCATACCCAGGGATTCGGCAAGAATACCGAGCTGCGTACCGATGTGACCGTAACCAATAATCCCGAGCTTTTTGCCACGCGCTTCATAAGAGCCTGACGCCAGTTTGTTCCAGATGCCGCGGTGCGCTTTGGCGTTCGCTTCCGGAATACCGCGCAGGAGCAACAGCAGCTCACCGATCACTAATTCCGCGACCGAACGGGTGTTGGAGAACGGCGCGTTAAAGACTGGAACACCGCGTCGCGCTGCGGCATTCAAATCGACCTGATTGGTACCAATACAGAAACAACCGATGGCCACCAGCTTTTCAGCACACGCAATAACGTCTTCAGTCAGATGCGTACGGGATCGCAGGCCAATGAAGTGGGCATCACGGATGGATTCTTTCAGCTGCTCTGTATCCAGCGCACCTTTATGGAATTCGATGTTGGTGTAACCTGCTGCGCGAAGATTATCGAGTGCTTTCTGATGCACGCCTTCGACGAGCAGAAACTTAATCTTGTCTTTTTCCAGTGATACCTTTGCCATTTACCCGACCCTGTTTGTCTGAACTGTTGTTGTGCTGGATTTAAATCCGCTACCGCCAACATATCAAAAAAAACTATTGCAGCAATATGAACGTTTGCGTGGGCACTCTGAAGAAAAGTCATCCAGGGCAAAATGACAGCATAAAATGCTGCGGTAAATTTGAAAGGCGGAAGGATCGTCAGGAGAGGTCAAAAAACGTGATACAAGTCACCGAATTTGGCTTTTGAAAAATATTTAACGGGGAGAGGACTCCCCGCGTCAGATCATTTTACGATGGTTTTCACGCCGTCAGCGGTGCCAATCAGCGCCACATCCGCGCCCCGATTGGCGAATAGCCCTACAGTCACTACGCCCGGAATCGCATTGATGGCGTTTTCCATCGCCACGGCGTCCAGAATTTCCAGATTGTAAACGTCCAGAATCACGTTACCGTTATCAGTGACCACACCCTGACGATATTCCGGGCGACCACCCAGCTTCACCAGTTGACGAGCAACCGCGCTGCGCGCCATCGGAATGACTTCGACCGGCAGAGGAAAGGTTCCCAGAATATCGACCTGCTTGGAGGCATCGGCGATACAAATGAATTTATCAGCAACGGAAGCGATGATTTTCTCACGCGTCAGCGCCGCGCCACCGCCTTTGATCATCTGCATATGGCCGTTGATTTCGTCGGCACCATCCACGTAAATGCCCAGACGATCCACTTCGTTCAAATCGAACACGGTAATGCCCAGACTTTTCAGTTTTTCCGTGGAGGCATCAGAGCTGGAAACTGCACCCTCGATCTGCCCTTTCATCGTGCCAAGCGCATCAATAAAGTGTGCTGCGGTCGATCCAGTACCCACACCGACAATCGTGCCTGGTTGTACGTACTGGAGTGCGGCCCATCCTACTGCTTTTTTCAGTTCATCCTGCGTCATGATCGTTTGCCTGTGGTGTGAAAACTCAGGGCGCATTATAGAACATGGACACCCTGAATGTCCCTGTGACCAGTGTCACATTAACGCGTAAAGACCCGACTGCTCCGACGTGGTCAGAATTCGTCAGTCTCAAAGGTGAATTTGTGTCATAGTGCAGAATAAGCAAACTCAGGAGTACTGCCTCGCAATGAAACGTCCGGACTACAGAACACTACAGGCGCTTGATGCCGTTATTCGTGAACGAGGTTTTGAGCGCGCAGCGCAAAAGCTGTGCATCACTCAATCCGCCGTATCACAGCGAATCAAACAGCTGGAGAATATGTTCGGACAACCGCTACTGGTACGTACCGTGCCACCGCGTCCGACAGAGCAAGGGCAGAAACTGCTCGCCCTGCTACGCCAGGTAGAATTGCTGGAAGAAGAGTGGTTGGGTGATGAGCAAACCGGCTCCACGCCGCTGCTGTTATCGCTGGCGGTGAACGCCGACAGTCTGGCGACCTGGCTGCTGCCCGCGCTTTCAGCCGTTCTCGCGGACTCACCGATTCGCCTTAATTTGCAGGTGGAAGATGAAACCCGAACGCAGGAACGTCTGCGTCGCGGCGAAGTTGTCGGTGCAGTGAGTATTCAACCGCAGGCGCTGCCGAGCTGTCTGGTCGATCAGTTGGGTGCTCTCGACTACCTGTTTGTTGGTTCGAAAGCCTTTGCCGATCGCTATTTCCCCAACGGTGTGACGCGCGCCGCGCTGCTGAAGGCCCCCGCCGTCGCATTCGACCATCTCGACGACATGCACCAGGCGTTTTTGCAGCAGAACTTCGATCTCCCGCCGGGCAGCGTGCCGTGCCATATCGTGAATTCATCAGAAGCGTTTGTGCAGCTGGCTCGCCAGGGAACGACCTGCTGTATGATTCCGCATTTGCAGATTGAAAAAGAGTTGAAGAGCGGTGAACTTATCGACTTAACGCCAGGACTGTATCAGCGCCGGATGCTGTACTGGCACCGATTTGCGCCAGAAAGCCGCATGATGCGCAACGTCACGGATGCGCTGTTGGCCTATGGGCATAAAGTGTTGAGACAGGATTAACGGAAGCAACCCCTCTCTTTGTGGGAGAGGGGTCATGCTCATTACTGCGTTTTTGTTGCAGGTTCTGGCTGTTGAGCCTGTGCAGGCTCAAGCTGGAACACCACATCGACCTGATCATCGAACTGAATCGTTGGCTGCTCGTAGGTTTCTTCCGCTGAAACAGGCGCTGCATCTGCCTTCATCATGCGAACCATCGGGCTTGGCTGATAGTTTGAGACGTGATAGCGCACGCTGTACACCGGCCCCAGCTTGGTCTTAAAGCCTGAAGCCAGTTGTTGCGCCTGACGCACGGCGTCATCAATCGCCGCTTTACGGGCTTCGTCTTTATACTTCTCCGGTTGCGCAACGCCTAATGACACGGAACGAATTTCGTTCAGTCCCGCCTTCAGCGCGCCGTCCAGCAGCGAGTTCAGCTTGTCGAGTTGACGTACCGTCACTTCAACAGTACGCACCGCACGATAGCCTTTCAGAATGCTTTTGCCATTCTGATAGTCATAATCCGGCTGAGTCCGCAGATTGGCGGAGTTAATATCCTTTTTCCCAACGCCGTTTTGCTCAAGGAAGGAGAGATATTGCGCAACACGATCGTCCGCCTGTTTTTTAGCAGAAGCGGCGTCTTTTGCTGCCACGTTCACTTCAATCGCAAGCGTTGCGACATCCGGAACGGCATCAACGCTCGCTGTGCCAGAGGTGACAATGTGCGGACCATCAGGCAATTCGTTTGCCTGTACCGACATTGCGCCAAAACTTACTAATGCCGCCAGGGCCATCACTTTACACTTCACTGTCATTCCTCCATGTTGCGAAGAGTGCCCATGAACAGGGCGCATGCCAGCAAGCTTAGCGGGTCTGCTACAGTTGTCCATAAGAGAACGCTTAGTTGAGCAGTCCCTGAATATGATGAAGCCCCTCTTTTGCGAGCTGGAAAGCAATAAACCACATCACCAGGCCGACCAGGGTATTAATAATGCGCTGCGCTTTCGCCGTACGTAGACGCGGTGCCAGCCATGCTGCCAGCAGCGCCAAACCAAAGAACCAAAGGAAAGAGGCGCTGACGGTACCAAGCGCAAACCAGCGTCTCGGCTCAACATCCAGCTGTCCGCCCAGACTACCGAGCACCACAAATGTATCCAGATAAACATGCGGATTAAGCCAGGTCACGGCCAGCATAGTGGCGATGATCTTCCAGCGCCCTTGCTTCATGACCTCCGCGGTGGCGAGTTCCAGATTGCTGCCCATCGCCGTTTTCAGCGCGCCGAAACCGTACCACAGCAAAAATGCGACGCCCCCCCAGGTCACCAACGCCAGCAGCCACGGTGACTGCATGAGCAATGCGCTGCCACCAAAAATCCCGGCGCAAATCAGCAGCAGATCGCTCACCGCGCACAGCATCGCAATCATCAGATGATACTGACGGCGAATACCCTGATTCATCACGAACGCGTTTTGGGGACCGAGGGGAAGAATCATGGCCGCGCCAAGCACAAGGCCTTGAAAATAATAAGATAACATGGGTTCAATCTCGAGCAGATGTCTTTAGGTGCAGACTATACTGACGGATTGTCATTAGAGGAAATTGATAATATTAATTGGCAATTAGCATAGCTAATATAAAGCCCGGACGCATATGCGTTACCGGGCTATAAAAGTAAAAATTATTCTGCTTCTTTTACACGCTTGAAGTTCACGTCCATCTGCGGATATGGGAAGCTAATATCGTTCGCGTCAAATTCACGCTTAATACGCTCCAGCACGTCCCAGTATACATTTTGCAGATCGCCGCTGTTGCTCCAGATACGCACCACAAAGTTGATGGAAGAAGTGCCGAGCTCGTTCAGTCGAACGGTTCTTTCGCGATCCTTCAGGATACGTTCGTCAGATTCGATAATATTGGTGATGAGTGATTTCACCTTATCGATATCCGAATCGTAAGAGACGCTAATAATCAGTTCGTTACGGCGCACCGGCTCGCGAGAAAAGTTAATGATGTTGCCCGCAATAATCTTGCCGTTTGGGATCACCACGATACGACCATCAACGGTGCGCATAGTGGTAGAGAAAATCTGCACCTGCAACACGGTCCCCGCAACGCCGCCTAAGTCGACATATTCCCCTGAGCGGAAAGGACGGAAAGTGACCAGCAGCACGCCTGCCGCCAGGTTAGAAAGGGATCCTTGCAGCGCCAAACCAATGGCTAAACCTGCCGCGCCGAGAACCGCGATGACGGATGCAGTCTGGACGCCTACGCGGCCCAGCGCAGCAATCAGCGTGAAAGCGATAACGCCATAGCGCACCAGTGCAGAGAGGAAATCCGCGACCGTTGCATCAATATGACGTGCGCGCATGACGCGGTTAAGCGCATTGGAGACAATACGCGCCACGATCATACCCACGATAATAATCGCGATTGCCGCTACGATATTGACCGCGTAACTCAACAGCAGCGCCTGGTTGCGCACCAGCCAGGTTCCCGCATTGTTTATGCCATCGACTACACCGAGATCTTCCATTCTTCTGTCCTTTTGCTAAATCAAAACACAAAACATCCGTCCCACAAGGAGACAGGCAAGTGAATTAAGGGTAAACAAAAAGTGAGGAATATGCCAAAGAGATCACAAAATGCAGTGTTGCAGAGTGTTGAAAAACCATAAAAAAAGGCCCGCAAATGCGGACCTTTCTGACGCTTTTAGCAGCTCAAATTACAGAACGTCAACCGCGTTCAGTTCTTTGAATGCCTGCTCCAGACGGGTAATCATGGAAGTCTGTGCAGCACGCAGCCATACGCGTGGATCGTAGTATTTCTTGTTCGGCTGGTCGTCGCCTTTCGGGTTGCCCAGCTGACCTTGCAGGTACGCTTCGTTGGTTTTGTAGTACTGCAGGATGCCGTCCCAGGTTGCCCATTGGGTATCGGTATCGATGTTCATTTTGATAACGCCATAGCTGACGGAATCTTTGATTTCCTGAGCAGAAGAGCCGGAACCGCCGTGGAAGACGAAGTTCAGGCTGTTGTGCGGCAGGTTATGTTTCTTAGAAACATAGTCCTGGGAATCACGCAGGATAGTTGGGGTCAGAACCACGTTACCTGGTTTGTAAACGCCGTGCACGTTACCGAAAGAGGCCGCGATGGTGAAACGTGGGCTGATTTTGCTCAGCTCGGTGTACGCGTAATCAACGTCTTCTGGCTGGGTGTACAGTGCAGAAGCGTCCATGTGGCTGTTGTCCACGCCGTCTTCTTCACCGCCGGTGCAACCCAGTTCGATTTCCAGAGTCATATCCATTTTGGACATGCGCGCCAGGTATTTGGAACAGATTTCGATGTTTTCTTCCAGAGACTCTTCTGACAGGTCGATCATGTGAGAAGAGAACAGTGGTTTACCGGTTGCTGCGAAGTGTTTTTCACCCGCGTCCAGCAGACCGTCGATCCACGGCAGCAATTTTTTTGCGCAGTGGTCGGTGTGCAGGATAACTGGAACACCGTAGTGCTCAGCCATCTGGTGAACGTGGTGTGCACCAGAGATTGCGCCCAGGATTGCCGCGCCCTGAGGAACGTCAGTTTTCACGCCTTTGCCCGCGATGAACGCAGCGCCACCGTTGGAGAACTGAACGATTACCGGAGCTTTAACTTTTGCAGCGGTTTCCAGCACGGCGTTGATGGAGTCGGTACCCACGCAGTTCACAGCTGGCAGAGCAAAGTTGTTTTCTTTAGCTACCTGGAACACTTTCTGAACGTCATCACCAGTGATCACGCCAGGTTTTACGAAATCAAAAATTTTAGACATGTTACGAGTCCTGTATCTTCGGCCGTTAGAAAAGGTGCGAGCTCTTAAAAGCACGCTGAAATTAGGGCAGGTTTCCCTGCCCATGAATGGCTTACTTCTTAGCGCGCTCTTCGAGCATTGCTACTGCTGGCAGAACTTTGCCTTCCACGAACTCAAGGAATGCGCCGCCACCAGTTGAGATGTAGGAGATTTTGTCAGAAATACCGAACAGGTCGATTGCTGCCAGGGTGTCACCGCCGCCTGCGATAGAGAACGCTTCGCTGTCTGCGATTGCGTTAGCAACAATTTCAGTCCCTTTACGGAAGTTAGGGAATTCGAACACGCCAACCGGACCATTCCACAGAATGGTTTTCGCGTTTTTCAGGATATCAGCCAGTTTCTGTGCAGAAACGTCGCCCAGGTCCAGAATCTGCTCTTCATCTTTGATGTCGTTGACAGATTTCAGGGTCGCGGTCGCGGTTTCAGAGAATTCAGTCGCTACGCGAACATCCGTTGGGACTGGGATATCGCAAGTGGTCAGCAGACGTTTAGCTTCTTCAACCAGGTCCGCTTCGTACAGGGATTTACCCACGTTATGGCCCTGAGCGGCAACGAAGGTGTTTGCGATACCGCCGCCAACAATCAGCTGATCAGCAATTTTAGACAGGGAATCCAGAACGGTCAGTTTGGTAGAAACTTTAGAACCACCCACGATCGCAACCATTGGACGAGCAGGTTCTTTCAGTGCTTTACCCAGTGCGTCCAGCTCTTCAGCCAGCAGTGGACCTGCACAAGCGACGTCAGCAAATTTACCGATACCGTGAGTAGAAGCCTGAGCACGGTGAGCAGTACCGAATGCATCCATTACGAATACGTCGCACAGTGCCGCGTATTTTTTGGAGAGGGCTTCGTCGTCTTTCTTCTCGCCTTTGTTAAAGCGAACGTTTTCCAAAACAACCAGCTCGCCTTCAGCCACTTCAACGCCGTCCAGGTAGTCTTTAACCAGACGTACCGGGTTGGACAATTTGTCTTTCAGGTAATTAACAACCGGCAACAGAGAGAATTCTTCGTTGTACTCGCCTTCGGTCGGACGACCCAGGTGAGAGGTTACCATCACTTTAGCGCCTTGTTTCAGGGCCAGTTCGATGGTTGGCAGAGATGCACGGATACGCGCGTCGCTGGTCACTTTGCCATCTTTAACGGGTACGTTCAGATCGGCACGGATGAAAACGCGTTTACCTGCCAGATCCAAATCGGTCATCTTAATTACAGACATGGTGAATCCTCTCGTTGATTCTTAAAGTTTTGCAAGCGCACTTTGCGCCCTACCTGAAACCTTGCGCGGCCATGGCTAACGTGGTGTCGAGCATTCGGTTAGCAAAGCCCCATTCGTTATCACACCACACCAGCGTTTTGATGAGGTGGGCACCGCTGACCCGCGTCTGTGTACCATCAACAATGGCACTGTGGGGGTCATGGTTAAAATCTACTGAGACCAACGGTAATTCCGTATAGTCAACTATACCATGAAATGAACCCTGTGCCGCCTTTTGCAGTAACAGGTTGACTTCGCTGGCTTTTACCGGTTTTTTCACCGTCACGCTGAGATCAATTGCGGTGACATTAATGGTCGGTACACGCACCGCGATTGCTTCAAAACGATCGTTAAACTGCGGAAAAATACGGGTAATCCCTGCCGCAAGTTTAGTATCTACCGGAATGATTGACTGACTTGCTGCGCGCGTGCGGCGCAAATCCGGATGATACGCGTCAATCACCTGCTGATCGTGCATGGCAGAGTGGATCGTCGTTACGGTCCCTGACTCAATGCCATATGCATCGTCTAACAGTTTAATGACCGGAATAATGCAGTTTGTCGTACAGGAGGCGTTGGAGACAATACGGTGTTCGGCTTGCAGTTCATGGTGATTCACGCCGTAGACAACCGTCGCGTCAAGATCGTGACCACCTGGGTGGGAAAACAGGACTTTTTTAGCGCCTGCTGCAAGGTGCGCTTCTCCGTGTTCACGGTTACCGTACACGCCGGTACAGTCGAGAACCACATCCACGCCCAACTCACGCCACGGCAGCGCGTCAATGCTCTGCTCATGCAACACGCGAATGGCATCGTCGCCGACAAAGAGCTGCTCTCTTTCCTGGCGAACATCCCAGGCAAAGCGCCCATGGCTGGTGTCATATTTCAATAAATGCGCCATACCCACGGCGTCAGCCAATTCATTGATGGCCACTACGGTGATTTCCGCACGTCGCCCGGATTCATATAAGGCACGAATCACATTGCGTCCGATGCGACCAAACCCATTTATCGCTACGCGTACGGTCATAGGTCTCCTGCAAGGCTTTCCCTGAGTTTGAGGTGGCTGAAAGAGTAATCCAGCAACGCTCGGAGGGGAATCCTCGCCTGTCACAAACTGCGACTGATTGGTCAATTGTCGAACAACTCAACAACTGAAACGCTTCAGCAAGAATAAGCGAAACAGAGAATAAAAGGAATGTTCGGCCAGGCCAATAAGACAGCTATATGACTTGCGTCACATTTTAAATGGAATAATTCACAACGTTTTCACACGGCGGTGGAATAGCTGACACAAAAAAGCCGGACGGATGTCCGGCTCAGATTTTGTATGCCCGGCGAATAAAACGCGACCGGGCATGACTGCGATTACAGCAGCTCTTTGGCTTTTGCGACAACATTTTCTACGGTGAAGCCAAACTCTTCAAACAGCAGTTCAGCCGGTGCAGATTCACCGAAGGTGGTCATCCCGACGATTGCGCCGTTCAGGCCAACATATTTGAACCAGTAGTCAGCGATTCCAGCTTCAACTGCAACGCGAGCGGAAACCGCTTTTGGCAGCACGGATTCGCGGTAAGCGGCATCCTGTTTGTCGAACGCATCGGTTGACGGCATGGAAACCACGCGCGCTTTAACGCCTTCGGCAGACAGTTTTTCCCATGCAGCCACAGCCAGCTCAACTTCAGAACCGGTTGCGATGAAGATCAACTCTGGCTGGCCAGCGCAGTCTTTCAGCACGTAACCACCGCGAGCGATGTTCGCCAGCTGCTCTGCGGTACGATCTTGCTGTGCCAGGTTCTGACGAGAAAGAATCAGCGCGGTCGGGCCGTCCTGACGCTCAACGCCGTATTTCCACGCCACGGCGGATTCAACCTGGTCACACGGACGCCATGTGGACATGTTAGGCGTCACACGTAGAGAAGCTACCTGCTCAACCGGCTGGTGCGTCGGGCCATCTTCGCCCAGACCGATGGAGTCGTGGGTGTAGACCATCACCTGACGCTGTTTCATCAGCGCAGCCATACGCACGGCGTTACGTGCATATTCAACGAACATCAGGAAGGTAGACGTGTACGGCAGGAAACCACCGTGCAGGGCGATACCGTTCGCGATGGCGGTCATACCGAATTCGCGTACACCGTAATGGATGTAGTTACCGGCGATATCTTCGTTGATTGCTTTGGAGCCAGACCAGATCGTCAGGTTAGACGGAGCCAGGTCAGCGGAACCGCCCAGGAACTCTGGCAGCCACGGACCGAATGCTTCGATCGCATTCTGAGACGCTTTACGGCTGGCGATTTTAGACGGGTTAGCTTGCAGATTCGCGATGAATTCGTTTGCTTTGGCATCGAAATCAGCCGGCATGTCGCCTTTCATACGGCGAGTGAATTCAGCCGCTTCCAGTGGGAAGGCTTTAGCGTAAGCAGCGAATTTCTCATTCCATGCAGACTCTTTCGCCTGGCCTGCTTCTTTCGCATCCCACTGCGCATAGATTTCTGACGGAATTTCAAACGGAGCATGTTTCCAGCCCAGTTTTTCACGGGTCAGCGCGATTTCAGCGTCGCCCAGTGGAGCACCGTGAGAATCGTGCGTACCTTCTTTGTTTGGTGAGCCGAAACCGATGATGGTTTTGCACATCAGCAGGGACGGTTTGTCAGTCACTGCGCGCGCTTCTTCTACCGCACGTTTAATGCTGTCGGCGTTATGACCATCAACACCGCGCACCACGTGCCAGCCGTAGGCTTCGAAACGTTTAGCCGTATCGTCAGTAAACCAGCCTTCAACGTGACCATCGATAGAAATACCGTTGTCATCATAGAACGCAACCAGTTTACCCAGCTTAAGGGTACCCGCCAGAGAGCACACTTCGTGAGAGATACCTTCCATCATGCAGCCATCGCCCATGAAGGTGTAGGTAAAGTGGTCAACGATGTCGTGGCCAGGACGGTTAAACTGTGCAGCCAGCGTTTTCTCAGCAATCGCCATACCTACCGCATTCGCCACGCCCTGACCCAGTGGACCAGTGGTGGTTTCAACGCCAGCGGTGTAACCCACTTCAGGGTGACCAGGCGTTTTAGAGTGCAGTTGACGGAAGTTTTTCAGCTCTTCAATTGGCAGCGCATAGCCAGTGAGGTGCAGCAAGCTGTAGATCAGCATAGAGCCGTGGCCGTTAGACAGCACAAAGCGGTCACGGTCAGCCCATGATGGGTTTTGCGGGTTGTGGTTCAGGAAATCACGCCACAGGACTTCGGCAATGTCAGCCATACCCATAGGGGCGCCCGGGTGACCGGATTTGGCTTTCTGTACTGCATCCATGCTCAGCGCACGAATAGCATTAGCAAGCTCTTTACGTGAGGACATTTTAACTCCAGATCGGACTGTTAAAGGCTATGCCCTTGACGACAGCGCGTTTTGGGCTATGCCAGAAAAAAGTGCCAACAATGTAACCCAAGCGACAAAGCATGTACATGGAGCATTCTTTTGCCGTTTAAGAAATCTCTGGATCATGCTCGCATGTTGCGCAATCTACTCGCCCGCCCCTGTAGATATTCCTTATACTTAGCGCCACGACCGCTTCGCTGTCGAAAAATTTTCGGATTTTATTCAGATCAACGGGTACGGAAGCAACATCATGAAAATGCGTGCAATAGTGCTGGCCTTGGGTACAACGTTCCTGCTGAGCGGCTGCCAAAATATGGATTCAAACGGTCTGATGAGCTCCGGTGCAGAGGCTTTCCAGGCCTATTCACTGAGCGATGCGCAGGTAAAAGCGTTGAGCGATCAGGCCTGTAAAGAGATGGATGCCAAAGCAACCATTGCGCCCGCCAACAGCACCTATGCGCAGCGTCTGAACAAGATTGCTTCCGCGCTGGGTGACAACATCAACGGCCAGCCGGTGAACTACAAGGTTTACATGGCAAAAGACGTCAACGCGTTTGCCATGGCTAACGGCTGTATTCGCGTTTATAGCGGCCTGATGGACATGATGACGGATAATGAAGTTGAAGCGGTGATTGGCCATGAGATGGGCCACGTCGCCCTGGGTCATGTAAAAAAAGGCATGCAGGTGGCGTTAGGCACCAACGCGATTCGTGCAGCAGCGGCATCTGCGGGCGGGATTGTCGGCAGCTTATCGCAGTCTCAACTGGGTGATGTGGGCGAAAAACTGGTCAACTCTCAGTTCTCCCAGCGTCAGGAGTCCGAAGCAGATGATTATTCCTACGATCTGTTGCGCAAACGCGGCATCAATCCGTCGGGCTTAGCCACCAGCTTTGAGAAGCTGGCAAAACTGGAAGAAGGTCGTCAAAGCTCAATGTTTGATGACCACCCGGCGTCCGTTGAACGTGCTCAGCACATTCGCGACCGCATGAAAGCTGACGGAATTAAGTAATTCATTGGGCCGGGTTGCATCGTGCTTCCCGGCCCTTTAGCGCGTTTACTCGCCTTTCTTCGCAGCCTGGATATACAGCATTTCCAGCGCCAGCGTCGCGGCAGCCAGCGCAGTGATTTCTGACTGGTCGTAGGCCGGAGCGACTTCCACCACATCCATCCCCACAATATTCAGATCTTTCAGACCGCGAACCAGTTTAATCGCGCGATCGGACGTTAGGCCACCGATAACCGGCGTGCCCGTGCCTGGCGCAAAGGCCGGATCCAGACAGTCGATGTCGAAAGTGAGATACACCGGCATATCACCCACGATCTGCTTCACCTGAGCGATGATATCGTCTACGCCACGGTCATTCACCTGACCGGCATCCAGAACGGTAAAGCCGTTGTCTTTATCAAACTCAGTGCGGATACCGATCTGAACAGAATGGTTAGGATCGATCAGCCCTTCGTTCGGCGCAGTATAGAACATCGTGCCATGGTCAAATTCGCAGCCGTTCGCATAGGTGTCGGTATGCGCATCAAAGTGCACCAGCGCCATTTTACCGAAATGCTTGGCATGCGCGCGCAGCAGCGGCAGAGTCACAAAGTGATCGCCACCGAAAGAGAGCATGCGTTTACCCGCAGCCAGCAGCTTCTCGGCATGCGCCTGCAGCTTTTCGCTCATTTCACGCGCATCACCGAAGGCATAAACCAGATCGCCACAGTCCACCACGTTCAGACGCTCACGCATGTCGAAGTTCCATGGGAAGCGATTATGCTCCCAGGCCAGGTTAGTCGACACCTGACGAATGGCCGCCGGGCCATGACGACCACCGGCACGACCTGACGTCGCCATATCAAACGGAACGCCGGTGATCACCCAGTCAGCGTCGCTATCGTACGGCTGGAAATTCATCGGAAGACGTAAAAAACCAAACGCGTTAGATACCAGAGAGTTGTCGTACTGATGGCCTAAAGTGCTCATATCCTGACCTCTTATAGAGTCGATACTTTGAAAGAGATGAAAAAAAATCCCCTCCGCGTCGTTAAACCCGACGAGGAAGGGATTGATTCGTTTAATGCTTAATGGGGCGAATTATCGCCGTTAATTCATACAGGTTCAAGTGAGTATAGGGTAATGAGCGAACTGATGCCCCTCACCCGTACTCTCTCGGAAAACGTATTTACTCGTCTTCCAGGTACGTATAACCGTACAGACCCGCTTCAAACTCTTCCAGGAACTGCTGCTGCAACGCGGCGTCCAGATCGGTGTTTTTCACCTGATCGCGGAACTGAGTCAGCAGTTTTTTCGGATCCAACTGCACGTATTCCAGCATGTCCGCCACGGTGTCCCCCTCATCAGAAAGCTCCACTTCAACGTTGCCATCAGGGAACACAAACACGTCAACTGCTTCGGTATCGCCGAACAAGTTGTGCATGTTGCCCAAAATTTCCTGATACGCACCGACCATAAAGAAGCCCAGCATTGGCGGGTTCTCCGGATCGTATTCCGGCATTGGCATCGTTGTAGCAATACCGTCGCCATCGACATAGTGATCAATTGCGCCATCGGAATCACAGGTGATATCCAGCAAGACAGCACGACGTTCCGGCGCATGGTTCAGCCCTTCAAGCGGCATCACCGGGAACAGTTGATCGATACCCCACGCATCCGGCATCGACTGGAACAGCGAGAAGTTGACGTAAATTTTGTCCGCCATACGCTCTTGCAGTTCGTCGATAATCGGACGATGCGCACGGTTACTCGGGTCCAGCTGCTTCTGAACTTCATGACACATGTTCAGATAAAGCTGCTCTGCCCACGCGCGTTCTTGCAGGCTATAGGTGCCGGAAGAATAACCGGTATGAATGTCATGCAGATCCATCTGGCTATCGTGCAACCATTCGCGCAGCGAGCGACGCGTGCCCGGCTCGTGCATTTCTTGCCAGGTTTCCCACATGCTTTGCAGCGCCCGCGGCGCATTTTCCTGCGGCGGTGTCGCTTCGGTGTTTTCGCTACGCTCAACGCCGATGATGTTAGACACCAGCACGGTATGGTGTGCGGTGACCGCGCGGCCCGACTCGGTAATGACCGTCGGATGCGGCAAGTTGTTTTCTTCGCAAGCATCACCGATCGCCCAGATGATGTTGTTCGCGTACTCGTTCAGGCCGTAGTTAACGGAACAATCCGACTGAGAACGCGTCCCTTCGTAGTCCACGCCCAGGCCGCCGCCGACATCGAAGCACTGAATATTGACGCCGAGCTTATGCAGTTCCACATAGAAACGCGCCGATTCGCGCACGCCGGTGGCGATGTCGCGAATATTCGCCATCTGCGAACCGAGGTGGAAGTGCAGCAGCTGAATGCTATCCAGACGACCACATTCACGCAGGATTTCAACCAACTCCAGAACCTGAGTAGCTGCCAGACCGAATTTGGATTTTTCACCACCGGAAGACTGCCATTTGCCGGACCCCTGTGAGGCCAGACGCGCACGCACACCAAGGCGCGGAATCACGTTCAGACGCTCGGCTTCTTCCAGTACGATCGCAATTTCGGACATCTTTTCGATGACCAGATAGACTTTATGGCCCATCTTCTCGCCGATCAGCGCCAGACGAATGTATTCACGGTCTTTATAACCATTACATACAATTACTGAGCGGGTCATTCCGGCATGAGCCAGTACGGCCATCAGTTCAGCTTTTGAACCGGCCTCCAGACCCAGCGGCTCGCCGGAGTGGATCAGCGATTCAATCACGCGGCGGTGCTGGTTAACCTTGATCGGGTAAACCAGGAAGTAATCGCCTTTGTATCCATAGGATTCACGCGCACGCTTGAACGCCTGGTTGATGGAACGCAAACGGTGTTGCAGGATCTGCGGAAAGCAGAACAGCGCAGGTAGACGTTGCCCCTGTGCTTCGCGCGCTTTCACCAGTTTAGCGAGATCGACACGCGCTTCCGGAACGTCAGGATCGGGGCAGACGCTGATGTGGCCCAGTTCGTTAACGTCGTAGTAGTTATTGCCCCACCAGGCAATATTGTATGTGCGCAGCATCTTGCTGGCTTCCTGCGAGCTCATCGCAACCTCCTGCATGGAACGTAGTACACCCTGTTCGCCTGCTGACGAAGGGGAAAGCGAAGACATGTCGTCAGACATAGCGAACCTCAACTTGTTGTAGTAAGTGTAAAACAGTTGACTACTATCGCAGTCTCAAACGGCGATAACAACCCATATACGGCCCAATCATCCAGCACATCATGCTGAACGCGAGGCCATGCGACCGGTTTCATATTCATATATTGTAAAACACGTATCCGAACTCTGTATGACAAGGTCCGGCGAAACCACGAGAAAACTCTTGGATTAACAAGAGCGCCCTTGTTCAGTTATCACAAAGCGCAACCGGCCCTGGAATCCTGAGAAGCGCCGAAATGGGTATAACATCGGCAGGTTTGCAGATTAGAAATGCGGGTAGTGGGGAACAAACGCACGCCAGAATGGCGTAACTGAGTTAGCGGAAAACGACGGTTCATTATCTCGTATCACCTCCACGGCCGCCCCAATCGGAGCGAACCAACAAGTCAAAGCGAATAGTTCAACTGCTCAACCCGGCTGGAAGTGGCGACACGATGATTTCATCGAGTGCTTTTTAGTTATCCTAAATCATTCGCGTTTCAGAAAGCCAACGTACAAGAAACGTGAAGTATGACGGATATGAGCCGCGCGCCGCGTTTTATACCGAGAAGACACTAAAAAAGCAAAGCATTAATGAATACGTTGCCCGTCCCGTCAGGAAAATTTTCCAGCTGCTATTTCAATGCAATGCGAGCGATATCAAAAAAAGCTGGAATTCGGGCCAGAAAGTGACCTAAAATAGACGTCCAGATGTTAATCCATCTATACCGATTAACACTCAGACTGCCAGTGTCATTTACCTGCAGGCCTTGGTAGAATTATCTTCTTTGGCTATTCCGCATAGCAGTTTGAGCTAACAAAATTCTCCTTAGGTGAAATAAAACATGGCAAAACACCTGTTTACGTCCGAGTCTGTATCAGAAGGACATCCTGACAAAATCGCTGACCAAATCTCTGATGCGGTGCTGGATGCAATCCTCGAACAGGATCCAAAAGCACGCGTCGCGTGTGAAACCTACGTCAAGACTGGCATGGTGCTGGTTGGCGGTGAAATCACCACCAGCGCATGGGTTGATATCGAAGAGATCACCCGTAATACCGTGCGTGAGATTGGCTATGTGCATTCTGATATGGGCTTTGATGCCAATTCTTGCGCCGTTTTGAGCGCAATCGGCAAACAGTCTCCTGACATCAACCAGGGTGTTGACCGTGCCGATCCGCTGGAACAAGGCGCGGGCGACCAGGGCTTGATGTTTGGCTACGCAACCAACGAAACTGACGTGCTGATGCCAGCGCCAATCACCTACGCACACCGTCTGGTGCAGCGTCAGGCTGAAGTGCGTAAAAACGGTTCGCTGCCATGGCTGCGTCCGGATGCAAAAAGCCAGGTCACCTTCCAGTACGATGACGGCAAAATCGTTGGGATTGATGCCGTGGTTCTGTCCACTCAGCATTCTGAAGAGATTGACCAGAAATCCCTGCAGGAAGCAGTGATGGAAGAGATCATCAAGCCGGTTCTGCCGACCGAATGGCTGAACGCGTCGACCAAATTCTTCATTAACCCAACGGGCCGTTTTGTTATCGGTGGCCCAATGGGCGACTGCGGTCTGACCGGTCGTAAGATCATCGTTGATACTTACGGCGGCATGGCTCGTCACGGCGGCGGTGCGTTTTCCGGTAAAGATCCGTCTAAAGTTGACCGTTCTGCGGCGTACGCTGCACGTTATGTCGCGAAAAACATCGTTGCGGCAGGTCTTGCTGACCGCTGTGAAATTCAGGTTTCCTACGCTATCGGCGTAGCAGAACCTACCTCCATCATGGTTGAAACTTTTGGTACTGAAAAACTGCCAACTGAACAACTGACCCTGCTGGTGCGCGAGTTCTTCGACCTGCGTCCATACGGCCTGATCCAGATGCTGGATCTGTTGCACCCAATCTATAAAGAAACCGCCGCTTACGGTCACTTTGGTCGCGAACATTTCCCATGGGAAAAAACCGACAAAGCCGCTGTGCTGCGTGACGCTGCCGGTCTGAAATAATCGACTGACAGGTTTTAAGAAAAGGCCAGCCACATGCTGGCCTTTTGCATTTCTGCTCTGCCCCCGCCCGACCCGCTCCGCTGAAATGTTGTGAGTCAAGCACGCTAAATGAAAGCGATTACACCAGTCATCAAGCTATAATTTTTCAGACTAATCTCTTTGCATGTTCTCCCTTCATCTGCTGTTACATTCCGATTCAGTTAAGTCTGAAATTGATTCTATTGGGATGCACATCAACTCTTTTACCTCTATATTTTCAAAGCTTTAATAAAGCTTACAAGTTTTAAGGAGTGTAACCGATTACACCAATGTGATTTGTCTCACATATTTTTACGGCGCACTAACCTACCCTTTTCATCAATAAAACTGATAACCCAACTGGAGGGCATAATGCCTGACAATAAAAAACAGGGGCGTACGTCCAACAAGGCAATGACTTTTTTTGTCTGCTTCCTCGCCGCCCTGGCAGGACTACTTTTCGGCCTGGATATTGGCGTGATTGCCGGTGCTCTTCCCTTTATCACGGATGAATTCCAGATCAGCCCGCACACTCAGGAATGGGTGGTGAGCTCCATGATGTTCGGTGCTGCGGTCGGTGCAGTCGGTAGCGGCTGGCTCTCGTATCGTCTCGGACGTAAAAAGAGCCTGATGATTGGCGCCATTCTCTTTGTCATCGGTTCGCTCTGCTCTGCCGCCGCGCCAAACGTCGAAGTGCTGATTATCTCCCGCGTACTGCTTGGCTTAGCCGTCGGTGTAGCCTCTTATACCGCCCCGCTGTATCTGTCGGAAATTGCCCCGGAGAAAATTCGCGGCAGCATGATCTCGATGTATCAGTTGATGATTACCATCGGTATTCTGGGTGCGTATCTTTCCGATACGGCATTTAGCTACAGTGGCGCATGGCGCTGGATGCTCGGTGTCATCATCATCCCTGCGATTCTGCTGCTGATCGGTGTCTTCTTCCTGCCTGACAGCCCACGCTGGTATGCGGCGAAACGACGTTTTAACGATGCCGAACGCGTCCTGTTGCGTCTGCGCGATACCAGTGCCGAAGCCAAAAACGAGCTGGACGAAATCCGTGAAAGCCTGAAGGTAAAACAGTCCGGTTGGGCGCTGTTTAAAGACAACAGCAACTTCCGTCGCGCGGTGTTCCTGGGCGTGCTCTTGCAGGTCATGCAGCAGTTCACCGGGATGAACGTCATCATGTATTACGCGCCAAAAATCTTTGAGCTGGCGGGCTACACCAATACGACGGAGCAGATGTGGGGCACCGTTATCGTCGGTTTAACTAACGTGCTGGCGACCTTTATTGCTATCGGGCTTGTTGACCGCTGGGGCCGTAAACCGACCCTGACGCTGGGCTTCCTGGTGATGGCAGTCGGTATGGGCGTGTTGGGCACAATGATGCATGTCGGGATTGACTCTCCAACCGCACAGTACTTTGCAGTTGGCATGCTGCTGATGTTTATCGTTGGTTTTGCGATGAGTGCAGGCCCGCTGATTTGGGTTCTGTGTTCCGAAATCCAGCCGCTGAAAGGCCGCGACTTCGGTATCACCTGCTCGACGGCAACCAACTGGATCGCCAACATGATTGTCGGCGCAACCTTCCTGACCATGCTGAACACGCTGGGCAACGCCAATACCTTTTGGGTGTACGGCGCGCTGAACCTGTTCTTCATTGTCCTGACGGTCTGGCTGGTTCCTGAAACGAAACACGTTTCGCTGGAACATATCGAACGTAACCTGATGAAAGGTCGCAAGCTTCGCGAAATCGGCGCGCACGACTGAAAGTCCGGCTTCCTCCCATCCGGGAGGAAGCCTCTTGCACCGCCCCGCCTCACGTTTTATCCTCTGCCCCTATGAAAACACCCCGTCTTCCCATCGCCCTTCAGCAAGCCGTCATGCGCTGCCTGCGGGAAAAACTCGCCCAGGCCAACCTGAAGCTGGGACGTAATTATCCTGAACCCAAACTGGTCTATCAGCAGCGTGGCACTTCCGCCGGTACCGCCTGGCTTGAATCATACGAGATTCGCCTGAATCCGGTCCTGATGATGGAAAACCAGCAGGCTTTTGTTGATGAAGTGGTGCCGCATGAGTTGGCGCATCTGCTGGTGTGGAAGCATTTTGGTCGCGTAGCCCCGCACGGCAAAGAGTGGAAATGGATGATGGAAGCTGTGCTTGGCGTTCCTGCCCGACGCACGCACCAATTTGAGCTGGAATCCGTACGACGCAATACCTTTCCCTATCGCTGCCAGTGCCAGCAATACCAGTTGACCGTTCGCCGCCATAACCGTGTGGTGCGAGGAGAAGCAACCTACCGCTGTGTGAAATGCGGTGAACCGCTCGTCGCAGAATAGTCATCTGAACATTCAGGAACTTTCCTGATCTGACTGATTGCATACAAGAACAACTTTCGCTACGTTGCGGGCTCGTTTTGACACGGAGTTCATGATGTCCCGTAATGTTTCTTTCGCTGTCGCGTTTCTGGCGACGGTGCTTTCTGGCTCAACGCTGGCCGACGGTATCAATAATTTTTCTCAAGCTAAAGCCGCAGGCGTGAAGGTTAACGCCGATGTCCCCGGCGATTTTTACTGCGGGTGCAAAATTAACTGGCAGGGCAAAAAAGGGGTCGTCGATCTCGAATCGTGCGGTTACAAAGTGCGTAAAAACGAAAACCGCGCCAGCCGTATCGAATGGGAACATGTCGTTCCCGCCTGGCTATTTGGTCATCAGCGTCAGTGCTGGCAGGACGGCGGACGTAAAAACTGCGCCAAAGACCCGGTTTATCGCCAGATAGAAAGTGATATGCATAACCTGCAGCCCGCGGTGGGCGAAGTCAACGGCGACCGTGCCAACTTTATGTACAGCCAGTGGAACGGGGGCGACGGCCAATATGGCCAATGCGCAATGAAAGTCGACTTCAAAGAGAAACTCGCCGAGCCGCCCGTTCGCGCCCGCGGCAGCATTGCGCGTACCTACTTCTATATGCGCGATCGTTACGAGTTGAACCTCTCCCGCCAGCAAACCCAGCTTTTTAACGCCTGGGATAAGCAGTATCCGGTCACTGACTGGGAGTGCGAGCGCGACAACCGCATTGCAAAAGTTCAGGGGAATCATAACCCATACGTGCAGCGGGCTTGCCAGGCGCAAAAGAGCTAACCTACACTAGCGGCAATTGTCTATTTTGCGCCGATCCCTCATTCCACCGAATCCAAGCGAGGCGGAATGAGGCGTCATCCGCGCCCTTCATGGAATTCACAGTATGCGCATCCCTCGCATTTACCACCCTGAACTGATTACCGCCGGCAGTGAAATTGCCTTGTCTGATGACGCCGCCAATCATGTAGGCCGAGTTCTGCGCATGGGCGCTGGTCAGGCGGTGCAACTGTTCGACGGTAGCAACCAGGTCTTCGACGCTGAAATCACCCGCGCAGACAAAAAAAGCGTGCAGGTGAGTATTCTGCGCGGTGAGGTAGACGACCGCGAATCACCGCTGCATATTCACCTGGGCCAGGTGATGTCGCGCGGCGAAAAGATGGAATTCACTATCCAGAAATCGATCGAACTGGGTGTAAGCCTCATTACGCCACTTTTTTCTGAACGCTGTGGCGTTAAACTGGATGCTGAACGACTGAACAAAAAGATCCAGCAGTGGCAGAAAATCGCGATTGCGGCATGTGAACAGTGCGGTCGCAACCGTATTCCGGAAATTCGC
Source organism: Lelliottia sp. (assembly GCF_045627565.1). Classification (NCBI taxonomy): domain Bacteria; kingdom Pseudomonadati; phylum Pseudomonadota; class Gammaproteobacteria; order Enterobacterales; family Enterobacteriaceae; genus Lelliottia; species Lelliottia sp. The sequence continues at coordinate 186,346 of NZ_JAZQNX010000039.1, forward strand.
CCGCCCATGGATTTAGAAGCCTGGTGCGCTGAAGAAGAGAGCGGTCTTAAGCTCAATCTTCATCCGCGCGCCAGCGCCAGCATCAATACACTGCCGCTGCCCGTTGAGCGTGTACGCCTGCTGATTGGCCCGGAAGGTGGTCTGTCAGCGGACGAAATTGCGATGACGGCGCGTTATCAATTTACTGATATTCTGTTGGGACCTCGCGTTCTGCGTACTGAGACGACTGCACTCACTGCCATCACCGCGCTACAGGTGCGTTTTGGCGATCTGGGTTAAAGCATTTAACGGAGAAGAACATGATCAAGCTCGGCATCGTGATGGACCCCATCGCAAGCATTAACATCAAGAAAGATTCCAGCTTCGCTATGCTGCTGGAAGCGCAGCGTCGCGGCTATCAGCTCCATTACATGGAAATGGCCGATCTTTATCTGAACAACGGTGAAGCCCGCGCGCGCACCCGCATCGTTAACGTCGAGCAAAATTACGATAAATGGTACGAGTTTGGTTCCGAGCAGGATCTGCCGCTCGCCGAACTTGATGTGATCCTGATGCGTAAAGATCCTCCGTTCGATACCGAATTTATCTACTGCACCTATATCCTTGAACGCGCAGAAGAAAAAGGCACGCTGATCGTTAACAAACCGCAGAGCCTGCGCGATTGTAACGAGAAACTGTACACCGCCTGGTTCTCCGATCTGACGCCTGACACGCTCGTCACCCGTAACAAAGCGCAGTTGAAAGCCTTCTGGCAGAAGCATGGCGACATCATTCTGAAACCGCTGGATGGCATGGGCGGCGCGTCGATTTTCCGCGTGAAAGAAGGCGATCCAAACCTGGGTGTTATTGCCGAAACCCTGACTGAACATGGAACGCGCTACTGCATGGCGCAGAATTATATTCCTGCCATTGTTGATGGTGACAAACGTGTATTGGTGGTCGACGGCGAACCGGTTCCTTACTGTCTGGCGCGCATTCCGCAGGGCGGCGAAACCCGTGGTAATCTGGCGGCAGGTGGCCGTGGAGAACCGCGCCCGTTGACCGATAGCGACTGGGAAATCGCCCGCCGCGTCGGCCCAATGCTGAAGGCCAAAGGACTGATTTTCGTCGGTCTGGACATCATTGGCGATCGCCTGACGGAAGTGAACGTCACCAGCCCAACCTGTATCCGCGAAATCGAAGCTGAGTTCCCGGTGTCCATTACCGGCATGCTGATGGACGCGATTGAAAAACGTCTGAAGCAGTAACCCACCACTCCCCTTATCCGCTTCACCCTCCATTTCGCGTCAAGGCGATACAGGGTGAAGTGTTAGTGACAGCGCTTTTAATTGTCTCCATACTGAGCGCTGTTGCTTTTTAAACCAGGAAACAGAACCTCTGACAATGAATTTACAGCATCACTTTCTTATTGCCATGCCTGCTCTCCAGGACCCCATTTTTCGTCGTTCCGTGGTTTATATCTGCGAATACAGTGAAGACGGCGCGATGGGGATTATCATCAATAAACCGCTCGAAAACCTGCAAATCGAAGGCATTCTGGAAAAACTCAAGATCACGCCTGAAGAGCGCGCGCCTGAGATCCGTCTGGATAAACCGGTGATGTTAGGCGGCCCGCTGGCAGAAGATCGTGGCTTTATCCTGCATACCCCTCCGGGGTTTTCTTCCAGCATTCGCGTTTCCGACAACACGGTGATCACCACCTCACGCGATGTCCTGGAAACATTAGGCACGCACAATCAGCCTTCCGAAGTGCTGGTAGCGCTGGGCTATTCCTCATGGGAGAAAGGCCAGCTGGAACAAGAAATTCTTGATAATGCATGGCTGACGGCCCCGGCGGATCTGAACATTCTGTTTAAAACCCCCATTGCCGATCGCTGGCGCGATGCTGCGAAACTGATTGGGATCGACATTCAAACCATGCCTGGTGTGGCAGGACACGCATAATGAGCGGAACGCTTCTGGCTTTTGATTTTGGAACGAAAAGTATTGGCGTGGCGATTGGTCAACGCATCACCGGAACCGCGCGCCCACTTACGGCGATTAAAGCGCAGGACGGAACACCCGACTGGACGCTGATTGAGCGCCTGCTCAAAGAGTGGCAACCCGAAGCCGTGATCGTAGGGTTACCGCTGAACATGGATGGCACCGAGCAACCGCTGACGGCGCGAGCACGTAAGTTTGCCAATAAGATCCATGGCCGCTTTGGTGCTGTCGTTAAGCTGCACGATGAACGCCTTAGCACTGTTGAAGCCCGTGCCGGTCTATTTGAACATGGCGGTTTCCGTGCACTTAACAAAGGTAGCGTTGACTCCGCCTCGGCTGTAATCATCCTCGAAAGTTTCTTCGAACAGGGTTTTTAACCCCATCATATTTGCCCGCGTTGCCGGGCAAAATCTTCTTATCTCTCGATCCCGTTCACATTTCACCCTACTGCTTTTTGCATTATCAGGAGTGTTTCTATAAAAGAAACATATGCAATTATGATTTTTCCAGCAGCCTGGCATTGAGTGAGGAGAGTTCACTGAGACGCGCCTGGAGTGTGTTGTCATCGGGGTGCCACATGCCCGCAAAAGCAAGTGCGGCCTGATGAACACCGACTGGCTGCGCGATAGACACTTCACCGTCGTCATGCCGCCAGATGACATGTCCGCGCTCACGCTGTTGCGCAATATGCGGCGCGAGATGAACCCACTGTGTCGCCGTGAAGCGTGACATCAGCGGTTCATCGCTTTCAGCGGCCAGCAATGACATGCCGATAACGGATTGCCACGCAGGGAGCATGTGAAAACCGGCCAGCGCCTGGCTGGTCGGGCTGCCGGGAACGGAGTGCCAGATGTAAATCACCTGGTCTTCCCATAAAACACCCAAGGCGACGACGATATCGCGCGGCGCGAGGCGCTCCAGCATTGGCAATGCGCGGGAAAAAAGCTCGGAACCACGAATGGCTTGTGCAGCCAGAGCGTGGATCCCAGGCCCTGGCAGATAACGGCGCTGATCGTCCTGCATCGTCAGGCCAATAGACGCCATGGTCATCAGCAAACGGTTTACGCGCGTGGTATTGATGCCCATCAGACGCGAGAGTTCGCGGCACCCGATCGCACGGTCGCTGGAAACCAGATATTGCAAACAGCGAATGCCGTCGATCAAGCTTTGATTCGGTTGTGATGACATAGCAACGCTCATTCTTTTAAGAAGTGTATGACTCGATTCTACCGCCAGTTCAAAAGGATACAAGGTCATGAAAATCTATCCCCCAAATGATGCCAGAACCTTTCCCGTCTCGGAGCTTGAAGCCGATCTGCTGGTCGCAGGCGGTGGACTTGCCGGATTGTGTGCGGCCCTGGCGGCGGCCCGTGATGGCCTGAATGTCGTCCTGATTCAGGACCGGCCTGTACTGGGAGGAAATGCCTCCAGCGAAGTCCGCCTCTGGGCTAACGGTGCGACGTCGCACATGGGCAATAACAATCGCTGGGCACGCGAGGGTGGCATCATGGGGGAGATCCTTGAGGAGAATCTCTGGCGCAATAAAGAGGGGAATCCGGTTATGTTCGACCTGGTTCTGCTTGATCTTGCGAACAGTCAGCCAGGGCTGACGCTGCTGCTGAACACGGCCGTTTATGATGTTGAGAAAACCGGATCGCGCATCACTGCCGTCAGCGCGTTTAACGCCATCAACGAAACCTTTTATACGGTGCGTGCCGCGCAGTTTTGCGATGCGACGGGTGACGGGGTACTCGGTTTTCTGGCTGGGGCGGAGTATCGCGAAGGGGCAGAAGAGATTGATGAACTGGACGAGAAAATGGCACCCGGCGATCACTTCGGGCATAAGCTTGGCCACTCCATCTATTTCTACACCAAACGTACCGCCGAGCCGGTGAACTTTGTCGCCCCCTCGTTTGCGCTCAAAGACATCACAGAAATCCCCCGCTATAAACGTTTGACCTCGACGCTCAACGGCTGCGATCTGTGGTGGCTGGAATGGGGAGGACGTCTTGATACCGTCCACCAAAGTGAGGAGATCAAATGGGAGTTGTGGAAAATCGTCTGGGGCGTCTGGGACTATATTAAAAACTCCGGCGAATTCCCGGATGCAGAAAACCTGACGATTGAGTGGGTTGGTGCCATTCCCGGAAAACGCGAAAGCCGCCGCTTTATTGGCGATCATATTCTTTGCCAGCAGGATATCATTGAGCAACGCGATCACTACGACGCGGTTGCGTACGGCGGCTGGTCGATTGATCTTCATCCGGCGGACGGTGTTTACAGTACCCACGACGGCTGCCGACAGTTTCACAGCAAAGGCACTTACACCATCCCGTTCCGCTCGCTTTACAGCCGCTCGCTGGACAATCTGTTCCTGACAGGCAGGCTGATTTCGGCTTCGCACGTCGCTTTCGGCAGCGCCCGTGTGATGTGTACCTGCGGGCTGCTCGGTGAAGTCGTTGGGCGCGCCGCTGCGCTGTGCCATACGCATCACCTGACGCCCAAGACGCTGGCTTACCGCGATCGCATCCATGACCTTCAGCAGCATTTGCAGGAAACCGGCTGTTACATCCCGCGCCAGTGGCTGGACAACCCCGCGCTCGGCGCGACGGTTTCGACCAGTAGTGAGTACGTGCTGACCTCGCTTGAACCGAACGGCGAATGGCTTTCGCTTGAGGCGCGGATGGCGATTCTGATGCCCGTTAAACGCGGCGAGACGCTGCCTGCCATGACATTTCGTCTGCGTTGCAGCATGCCACAGCAACTCACGATTTCGCTGTTGGGTAGTGAAAAAGCAGGCAACTTCACGCCTGAATGCCATTACGACGAAACGACAATCGACGTCCATGGCGAACAGAAATACCGCTGCAAATTTGACTGGACCAGCGATCGCGATCGGTACGTTTTTGTCGTCTTCGATGCCTGCAACGAGATTGACATTGCGCTTACCAAAACCCGTTTGCCAGGCCTGATGACTGTGTTTAACAGCCTGAATAAACGCGTGGCAAAACATACGCGTCAGGTCTCCGATGGTGATTACGGCGTGGAGGAGTTTGATTTCTGGCTGCCGCGCCGCCATCCGCACCAAATCTTCCCGGCAATGCAGTTGGATACGCCGCATCACTGCTACGCGCCTGCTAACCTGCTTAATGGCCGTCTGCGCCCTGAGCAACAAACCAACGCGTGGATTCCGGCCGACAATGACTCTACTCCACAGGTCGTCTGGACATGGGAAACACCACAACGTATCCAGTCTCTGACGCTTATCCAGGATAACGACTTCGACAATGCCATGGAGACGGTGCAGATGGGCCATCACCAGGCCATCACCCCGCATTGTATAACTCACTATAGGCTGTGGGCTGACGGCAATATGATTGCCGACGTTGAACAGAATCATCACGCCGTCTGTGAACATCGTTTTGTCACCCCTTTCCACACGAAAACGATCACCCTGGAGATCCTTGGCACTGCGGGAGCGCGCCCTGCCGTATATGCACTCAACGTACGCTAGAGCCGTCCCTGCGCCTTGCGTTCGGCAAGGCTTTGGTCAAAGTTTTGCATCCCTGCCAGCTGCCCGGTTTGAATGATGCCGGGCAGTTGCCAGGTTTTTCCCTCGCGGATGAGATTCGCTGATGCAGGCGTGTTCACCAGCATTTCGAAAAGCGCCACTCGCCCGCCCTGCGCGTCACGCTCAAGCTTTTGCGCCAGTACCGCGCGCAGGCTCCCCGCCAGCTGATTTCGTACCGGATCTTTTTCTTCGGCAGGAAAAGTATCCACCAGCCTTTCGATGGCCTGAGACGCACCTCGGGTATGCAGCGTCGCCAACACCAGATGCCCGGTTTCTGCAGCAGTGAGCGCCAGGCGGATCGTTTCGCTGTCCCGCAACTCCCCGAGCAAAATGACGTCGGGATCTTCACGTAATGCCGCACGTAACGCCTGCGAAAAGGATGGGCAGTGCAGGCCAATCTCTCGCTGTTGAATCAGACAGCGATTGCTTTGATAGATAAACTCCACCGGATCTTCAAGGGTCAAAATATGCCCGTCGGAATGGCAATTGAGATGATCCACCATGGCCGCCAACGTGGTGGATTTTCCGCTGCCCGTGGCGCCCGTGACCAGAATCAACCCGTTGTCACTGGAGAGCAGCTCGGGTATCGCTTTAGGCGCTGTAAGCGCTGACAGCTTTGGACAGGTAACGGGCAACAATCTGAGCGTTATCGAAACGCCGTGAACATGGTTAAATGCGCTGGCGCGCAATCGTTGCCCGCTGCTCATCGATACGGCGAAATCCACCTGCCCATTCGCCCACCAGGCTCCCTGCTGCTCGTCGTTGAGCCAGGTTTTCAAAAGCTGCTCAACATCCGGGGCGGGAAAAGGCGCAGATTCAAGATGACCCAAACGACGCCAGCGCGGTGGTGAATTGCTGCACAGGTGTAGATCCGAGACATTATGCTTTACACTAAGGGCCACAATTTCTTCCATATCCATACGACACTCCCCGGAAAATGAACGACATTGCGCTTAACCTGGCACAGGTCAGGGACAAAATCTCAGCTGCAGCAACACGTTGCGGCCGTGCTTCAGAAGACGTTTCGCTGCTTGCAGTCAGTAAAACCAAACCTGCGAGCGCCATCGCAGAAGCTATTGCCGCAGGGCAACGTGAGTTTGGTGAAAACTACGTCCAGGAGGGTGTGGACAAAATTCGTCATTTCCAGGAAACAGGAATGATGGGTCTACAATGGCACTTTATTGGTCCATTGCAGTCGAATAAAAGTCGTCTGGTGGCCGAGCATTTTGACTGGTGCCATACCGTCGATCGTCTGCGCATTGCCACGCGTCTGAACGAGCAACGCCCTGCGGACAAAGCGCCACTGAACGTATTGATTCAAATAAATATTAGTGACGAAAACAGTAAGTCAGGCATTGCGCTTGCTGAGCTTGACGCGCTGGCCGCTCAGGTGGCGGAACTCCCCGGTCTTCGTCTGCGTGGACTGATGGCGATCCCCGCCCCAGAAACAGAGTACGAAAGGCAGTTTGCCGTGGCACAGCAAATGGCTGTAGCATTTGAAGCGCTTAAAGCACGCTACGTTACCGTAGACACGCTTTCACTGGGCATGTCGGACGATATGGAAGCCGCAATCGCGGCAGGCAGCACGATGGTGCGCATCGGCACAGCAATTTTCGGTGCGCGCGATTACACCCAATAATAAGGAAACCTGAGGAACGCCATGAAGACGTTGACTTTCCTGCTCTCAACGGTCATTGAACTGTACACGATGGCGCTGCTGTTACGCGTCTGGATGCAGTGGGCCCGTTGTGATTTTTACAATCCATTTTCGCAGTTTGTCGTGAAAATTACGCAACCTGTCATTGGCCCGCTGCGCCGTATCATCCCACCGATGGGGCCGATTGATAGCGCCTCCATGCTGGTGGCGTTTATTCTCAGCATTATCAAAGCCATTGTGTTGTTTATGGTGATCACGTTCCAGCCAATCATCTGGATCGCCGCGGTGCTCATTCTGCTGAAAACCATTGGCCTGCTGATCTTCTGGGTGCTGCTGGTGATGGCTGTCATGAGCTGGGTAAGCCGTGGTCGCAGCCCGGTTGAGTACGCGATGATTCAGTTGACCGAGCCATTGCTGCGTCCGATCCGTAATTTACTGCCTTCTATGGGCGGTATCGATTTTTCGCCAATGATCCTGGTGCTGCTGCTGTATGTGCTGAACATGGGTATCGCTGAGCTGTTACAGTCAACAGGCAACATGCTGCTGCCGGGGCTGTGGATGGCGCTATGAGTGCCGTGAGCACGTGCGCCGACGGGCTGGTTTTACGGCTGTACATTCAGCCTAAAGCCAGCCGTGACCGCATTGTTGGATTGCATGGCGACGAGTTAAAAGTAGCCATTACCGCCCCACCCGTTGACGGCCAGGCTAACGCGCATTTGACGAAATATCTGGCTAAACAGTTTCGCGTCGCCAAAAGTCAGGTCATTATTGAAAAGGGTGAGCAGGGGCGTCATAAACAGGTAAAAATCCTTAATCCGCAAAACATCCCGACGGAAGTCGCGGCACTGACAGAGTAGGAAATACCATGCAGAAAGTTGTTCTCGCTACCGGTAACGCCGGTAAAGTGCGCGAGCTGGCCTCGCTATTAAATGATTTTGGCCTGGACGTCGTGGCGCAAACGGAATTGGGCGTAGATTCTGCGGAAGAGACCGGTCTGACCTTTATCGAAAATGCGATTCTGAAAGCGCGTCATGCCGCGCAGGTCACCGGCCTGCCCGCTATCGCCGATGATTCCGGTCTGGCGGTTGATGCGCTGGGCGGCGCGCCGGGCATTTATTCCGCACGATATTCCGGCGTTGACGCAACTGACCAGCAGAATCTGCAAAAGCTACTCGAAACGCTAAAAGACGTGCCGGATGCGCAGCGTCAGGCGCAGTTCCACTGTGTGCTGGTCTACATGCGCCATGCCGAGGACCCGACGCCGATTGTCTGCCACGGAAGCTGGCCTGGCGTGATTGCTCGCGAATCAGCAGGCAGCGGCGGCTTTGGCTATGATCCCGTTTTCTTTGTCCCGTCTGAGGGCAAAACCGCGGCAGAACTGACCCGCGAAGAAAAAAGTGCGATTTCCCACCGGGGTCGCGCGTTAAAACTGTTACTGGAAGCATTACGTAATGGCTAATTTGCCACCTCTGAGTCTGTATATTCACATTCCCTGGTGCGTGCAGAAATGCCCGTACTGCGATTTCAATTCGCACGCGCTGAAAGGCGAAGTGCCGCATGATGACTATGTTCAGCATCTGTTAAGCGATCTGGATGCCGACGTATCTTACGCACAGGGACGTGAAGTTAAGACCATTTTCATTGGTGGCGGTACGCCGAGCCTGCTTTCTGGCCCGGCCATGCAAACGCTGCTGGACGGCGTGCGTGCGCGTCTGAATCTGGCAGCCGACGCAGAAATTACCATGGAAGCGAATCCAGGCACCGTTGAGGCCGATCGTTTTGTCGATTACCAGCGTGCCGGGGTGAACCGCATTTCCATCGGGGTTCAGAGTTTTAGCGAGCCAAAACTTAAACGTCTGGGCCGCATTCACGGTTCGGCAGAAGCCAAGCGGGCAGCGCATCTGGCGACCGGTCTGGGGCTGCGGAGCTTTAACCTTGATTTGATGCACGGTCTGCCGGATCAGTCGCTGGAAGAGGCGCTTGACGATTTGCGCCAGGCGATTGAACTCAATCCGCCGCATCTCTCCTGGTATCAACTGACCATCGAGCCTAATACGCTGTTTGGCTCACGTCCGCCGAAATTACCGGATGACGATGCGCTGTGGGATATTTTCGAGCAGGGACATCAGATTCTGACGGCGGCGGGGTATCAGCAGTACGAAACTTCAGCCTACGCAAAGCCGGGTTATCAGTGCCAGCACAATCTCAACTACTGGCGATTTGGTGACTATCTGGGGATTGGCTGCGGCGCGCACGGCAAAGTCACCTTCCCGGACGGACGCATTTTGCGCACCGCCAAAACGCGTCATCCGCGCGGATACATGGAAGGCCGTTACCTTGAGCGCCAGCATGATGTGGAAGTGGAAGACAAACCGTTTGAGTTCTTTATGAACCGTTTCCGGCTGCTGGAACCGGCGCCGCGGGCAGAGTTTGCACGTTACACGGGGCTGTCTGAGTCTGTTATTCGCCCGCAAATTAACGAAGCGCTGGCACAAGGTTATCTGACGGAGTGCGATGCGTTCTGGCAAATCACCGAGCACGGAAAACTGTTCTTAAACTCCCTTCTTGAGCTGTTCCTCGCCGACGAGTCCTGAAGACAGATTCAGGATTTTACATCCCGCTCTGCTGGCTGAGGGAAAGGCTGGCAGAGTGTGGGGATGGAAATTACTCGTTCTTATGCAAAACAGCTCAGACGCGAGCTGACAAAAGAAGAAAGACGGCTTTGGTATCTACTGCGCAGTCGCCGTTTCGCTGATTATAAATTTCGCCGACAGCATCCGGTAGGAAACTACATACTGGATTTCGCCTGCTGCGCGGCGCGGCTGGCTATTGAGCTGGATGGTGGGCAACATGATGAAAAACAGAAATACGATCGTCAAAGAACGTGCTGGCTTAACGAGAAAGGTTGGCATGTCATTCGATTCTGGAATAACGAACTCTGGAATAACGAAGAGGCGGTGTTAGAAAAGATCCTTGAAACACTGCAAATGCTGCAACCCTTGTATGTTTAAAGTCACTTCAGTTCCCCGTCAACAGACGGGTAAACTGTCAATGCGTTTGACCTGATGCCACAGCCCGTTAGCCCTCTGGGTTTTCAAGCCCGCGGGTGAGCTCATGGCGTGGCATCAGTTTTCCTG